>NZ_CALFCW010000041.1:0-97968 GCF_937950555.1 uncultured Pigmentiphaga sp.
AGCGACTCAGGGGCGGCTCAATGCCGCTCCTGAGCGCCGTAGGAATCTCCGGCCTTCAGGCCGGGGAGGATGTCAAGAGAAAACGTTCCGCAATCTCGACCTGTGCGTCGGTCATGAACGTCGGCGCATGGCCCACGCCCGGGATCTCGACGCGCCGCGCATGGGAATTGCGTTCCAACATTTGCTGGACCGTGTCGCCGGAAAGCAGGTCGGACTGTTCGCCCCGGACGATGAGAATCGGACATTCGATATTGGCGTAGGCCTGCCATAGCGCCGCTTCGGCCGTGATCGCCGCCGCGGGATCCATGGCCGCAAACGCTTCGGCAATGGCGGGATCGTAGTGCATCACCCAGCGGCCGCCCGGCCCGTCGGGCTGGCGGACCACGTGGCGCGTCAGGGCGTCCCACTGTTCGTCGGTATGATCGCCGAATGAGGCGGACACCGTCCGAACGTATGCCTTGGCCTCGTCGAAGCTGGCGAACGCCGGTGCCTTGCCCACGTATTGACCGATGCGCGCTAACGCCTGGGGCTCGAGGTGGGGGCCGACGTCGTTGAGCACGAGTTTGTCGATGGGCGAAGCGTGGAGCCCGGCCAAGGCCATGCCTATCAGCCCGCCCATCGAGGTGCCGAACCAGTGCAGGGTTTCCGCTTGCACGCGGGCCAGCAGCGGCATCATGTCGGCCACGTATTGCGGGATCGTGTAATACGCGGAATTGCTCAGCCAGTCCGACTGCCCCCGGCCGACCACGTCGGGGCATACGACGCGGTAACGATCGGCCATGCGCCGCGCAAGTACGTCGAAATCTCGCCCGTTGCGCGTCAGCCCATGCGCGCAGACCAGGACCCGATCATTCTCGGGATCGCCCCATTCCCAATACGCCATGCGATGCAGCCCAGCCGGACTCAGACAGGTGACGTACTTCAGGCGTGGCTCGCCCGCATCGGGCACATTGCCTCGTTTCATGGAACAGGACCCTCGGGGAAAAACCGAAAGCGGGATTGTAACGAGAGATGTCTCCGGGCCGCGGCGCGCAGCCGCGCACTTCAAGGGGGCCTCGCATGCCAATACCGTGCCCGGCGCTCCCGCTCTCGCATCGCACGCAGCCCCGAGGCCGCAGAGACGAATACGACCGCGCCGTGGACGTCGGTACGGTGAAACACCGCTCCCGACGACTCCCAGCGCCGTATCGCCAGCGGATGCGGATGCCGGTAGCGGTTCAGGTACCCCGCCTGCGCCACCACGTGCGCTGCGCCGGCCGCGGCGACCAGTGCACGGCTCGATGAGTTCCGCGACCCGTGGTGCGGCGCCGAGACCACGTCGGCGGCAAGATCTGCGCGGCCCGCCAGCACGGCCTCTTGGGCCGCGGCGATATCGCCCGTCAGTAGCGCCGTATGGTGCGCGCCGCGCACCCGCAGGACGCAACTGTGCGCATTGCGTTCGCGCGCGGGGACGCGGTCGGGCAAGGCCTGCGGATGAAGGAAAGAAAACTCCACGCCGTCCAGCGTCCATTGCTGCCCGGCCGCGCAGCGCGAAAACTCTGCCCCCTTGCGCGCCGCCGGGGCGAGCTCGTACGACGCATGCAGCCGCGTCACCGGAAGCACGTCCTGGATCGAAGCCAGGCCACCAGCATGGTCGTCGTCCGCATGCGACACGATGAGGTGGTCCAACTTGCGCACGCCGCGGGCACGCAGGTACGGGACGATGACCCGCGACCCGGCATCGGCCGAATCACCATAGCGGGGGCCGGTATCGAAGAGTAGCGTCGCGCCATGGGTTTCAATCACGATGGCGCTTCCCTGCCCGACATCGAGCAGGGTAAGGCGCCAGCCACCGACCTCCGGCCGCGCCGGCCGGTAAAGCAGCATGGGCAGGAGCAGCGCCAAAGCCAGCCCGCGCCCTGGCAGCCCGCGCGGCTGGAGGGTCCACAGGGCCCCGGCAATCGCCAGCGCGGCGAGCGGCCACGGCGGCGCCGCCACCGCATGCGTGGCGAAGGACGCCTCACCCAGCCACTGCACCGCCTCCATCAACCATGCGAACGCAAAGTGAGCCACCTCAGCCAACAGCGTTCCGGCGCCTTCGAGCCCGGGCACCATGCACAGAGCCAGCGCCCCGAGCGCAAGCGGCGTCACCACGGCGCTGACGACGGGAATGGCGAGGGCATTGGCCAGCGGCGATACCAGCGATATCTGGTGGAATAACAGGGCAAGCGCAGGAAGCATCCCTATCGTGAGCACCGCCTGCGCCCGGGCGCCTTCGCGCACGACCTCCGGTAGCCGCTTACGCCATGCGGGCCGCGCCGCCCCTTCGCGCCGACGCCGCCAGCGCCCACTGCCCGCCACCACCAGCAAGGCCACCGCGCCGAAGGACAACCAAAACCCAGGGGCGAGCGGCGCCCACGGATCGAGCGCACATACGAGCGCCGCGGCGACGGACAACACGCGGGATCCGGATAGCGGCAAACGCAAGACGGCGGCGATCGCCACCGTCGCCAGCATGAAGAAGGTCCGCCGGGCCGGTACGCCCCATCCCGCCAGCAGACAATAGAACCAGGCGACAAGCAGCGCGGCCGCGGCGGCCGTCACCTGCGCGGGCATGCGCTCGGCCAGCCGCACCCCGCGCCAGCGGCAGGACTTCCAGGTCTGCAATACCAGCCCACCGGCCAGCGCGGCGAGCATGGTCACGTGCAATCCGCTGATCGAGACGAGATGCGTGATGCCGGTGCGGCCGAAGGTGTCCCAATCGTGCCGGTCCACCCCCGCCTGGTCGCCGATGGCAAGCGCGACCAGCACCGGACCATAGCGCAGGCTGCCCAGCGCACCCCGCAACGCCTCCCGGCTCGCATGCCGCATGCGCTGTACGAGCACCCCAAAATCCGCGGCGGGGCTATCTTCCAGTAAGCGCGGCTGCCCGCGCAGGGTTCCCGTGGCGCGGAAGCCATGCTCGAACAAGTACGCTTCATAGTCGAAACCGTGAGGATTGAGGTTGCCGTGAGGTTGCTTGAGCACGGCCGCTGCCCGCCAGACCTGCCCGGGCACGACTTGGGCCGGCGCGCCATGCCAGGCTAATTGCACGCGCTCGGGCACGCCGGGGGGCGCCCGCAATACTCGCGCATCGAAGCGCTGCCCGCGGGCCGTGCCGGTCGCCAGGCCGGTTACCAGGAAGTCCAGCCTCAGCGGCACGTTTTCGAGTTCGGGCGCAAGGCAATCCTGCAGGCGAAGGTCAATGCGAACCAGCGCCAGGGCCGCCCCGGCAACCCATCCCGCCACCGCCAAGGCGAGCAAGCAGTGCCCGGCGCGCCGGGCACCCCGCGCCCATCGCAGCCAGCCGGCACAAGCCGCGCATGACGCGACGCCGCCGACCGCCGCGGCCCACGCGGGCGGCACCGAAGGCAAGACGTGCGTACTCGCGGTGCCCGCCACGAACGCCACCAACGCGATGCGGAACATGCCCCCTCCCTGGCCCAAGGCAGCAATGGTAGGCGGGCGAAGGTGGAGGAACAGCTCGCGCTAGGACCTTAGCGACCTAGGCGACCTGGCACGGTCGGCTCAACCGGCCCCGAGCAGCGCCCCCAGGCGCGGCAGCACGCGGCAGGCGTTGGCGGTGGTCGCCGCGGCGATGGCGTCGACGGACACGCCCCGCAGCCCGGCCAGCACCTGCGCCATGCGAGGCAGTTCGGCGGGGGCGTTGCGCCTATCGTCGCGGGGCAGCCATGCCGGCGGGATGTCCGGCGCGTCGGTTTCGAGCACCAAGGCGGACAATTCCATCTCGCCGGCGAGGCGCCGGATGTTGCGCGATCGTTCGTACGTCATTTCGCCCCCCATGCCCAGGGCGAAACCACGCTGCACGAACAAGTCGGCCTGCTGGCGGCTGCCGTTGAACGCGTGGGCGATGCCGCCTGGCACGTCGATGCGGCGCAGATACTTCAGCAACACATCCTGCGAACGGCGCACGTGCAGCAACACCGGCAAACCGAACTCGGCGGCAAGCTTGAGCTGCACTTGATAGAAATGCTCCTGCCGCTCCCGCTCGAGGCCGCTGGCGATCTCCGCCACGAAGAAATCCAATCCGATTTCGCCGACGGCGACAAAGCGCGGATCATCGAACGCGCGCATCACGGCCTCGCGCAAGCGGTCGAGGTCGCCCTCCTGCGCATGCCGCACATACATGGGGTGTATCCCCAGCGCATAGGCGCCGTCGATTTCGTGTGCAAGTTCGCGCACCGCCTCGAAGTTCTCCCGTGCAACGGCCGGAATGACGATGGCCCGCACGCCCGCCTCCCGGGCCTGGCGTGCGACCTCCCGGCGATCCGCATCGAACTCCGCGGCATCGAGATGGCAATGGGTGTCGATCAGCATAAGCGCACTTTACCGCCCAAACCGAACGCACCGGTATCCCCGGCGCATGGACGGCCAGTCAGCCGGCCAACACGCCGTCAGCCATGCGTAACTGGCGGTCTGCCAAGGCAGCGAGCTCGGCGTCGTGGGTGACGATGACGAACGCCATGTCGAGCTGCTCGTTCAAGCGCTTGAGCAAGCCGAAGACTTCGCGCGCGGTGTGGCGATCGAGATTGCCCGTGGGTTCATCGGCGAGCACGCATAGCGGGCGCGTCACCAAAGCGCGCGCCAGTGCAACGCGCTGGCGCTCGCCGCCCGAAAGTTGCCCGGGATGATGCGAGGCGCGGGCGGCCAAACCCACCTGCTCGAGCATTTCCGCCGCCGCCTTGCGCGCCTGGGCACGGTCCATCCGGCGCACGACGAGAGGCATGGCGACGTTGTCCAAGGCCGAAAACTCGGGCAGCAGGTGGTGGAACTGATAGACGAACCCCAGGCTGCGGTTGCGCGCCAGGCTGCGCTGTTTTTCGTTGAACCCGGCCACGGCCTGCCCGTCGAGCAAGACTTCGCCCGACGTAGGGTGGTCGAGCAATCCCAGGACGTGCAGCAGCGTGCTCTTGCCGGACCCCGACGCGCCCACCAAGGCCACCATTTCCCCCTGGCGAACTGTCAGGTCCACGCCACGCAGCACGGTCACCTGGGCCTCGCCCTCGACGTAGGTCTTGGAGATTCCCCGCCCTTCCAGCACCACGCGTGGCTCAGTCATGGCGCAGCACCTCCGCCGGTTGCAGGCGCGAAGCGCGCCAGCTGGGATACAGCGTGGCCAGGAACGACAACACCAGCGACGTCACCCCGATGGAAAGGATGTCAGACAAACGGGGATCGGAGGGCAGCTCGGTAATGAGATAAATGTCGCGCGGCAGGAATTCGATGTCGAGCGCCCGCTCGATGGCGGGCACGATGAAATCGATGTTGTACGCCACCAGGGCGCCGCCCGCCACGCCGAGCAGCGTGCCGATGACCCCGATCAGCGCGCCTTGCACTACGAAAATGCGCGCGATCTCGCCGGGCGTCGTTCCCAGGGTGCGCAAGATCGCGATATCGGCCTGTTTGTCATTCACCGCCATGACCAGCGAAGACAGCAGATTAAAGGCCGCCACCGCGATGATCAGCGTCAGGATGAGGAACATCATGCGTTTTTCCGTCTGCACCGCGGCAAACCAGGTGCGGTTGTTGCGCGACCAGTCGGCGGCCGCGAGGTTCGGCGGCAGCGTCTTCCCCAGCTCGCGCGCAACCTGCGGCGCCTTTTGCATGTCGGCGATGCGCAGCCGCACCCCGCCGATGCCACTGTCGCGGAACAGCCGCGCGGCATCGTCCACGTTCAGGAACACGAGGCTGGAGTCGTATTCGTAATGGCCGGCCTCGAACATGCCAACCACCGTGAACTGGCGCATGCGAGGCGTAAAGCCGGCGGGCGTCACGGACCCTTGGGGCGCCAGCATGAGGATGGGGTCGCCCAGGCCTACGCCCAGGGATTGCGCCAGCGCGCGGCCCAACACCGCGCCGTAGGCGCCAGACTGCAAAGCGTCGAGCGAGCCTGCCACCATCTGCCGTGCCGCGTCCGAGACCTCGCGCTCGGAGTGTGGGTCGATGCCGCGCACTTGCACGCCACGCAGCATCTGGTCGCGGGCGATCATCGCCTGCGCCGCCACATAGGGGGCACCTGCCAGGACTTCGTCGTTCTTCTTGGCGAGCGCGGTGAGCTCTTGCCAGTTGGCCAACGCCGCGCCGCGTTCCCCGCTCACCGGAAAGATTTCGATGTGGGGCAGCACTGACAGCATGCGGTCCCGCACTTCTTTCTGGAAGCCGTTCATGACGGAAAGCACGATGATCAGCGCGGCCACGCCCAAGCCTATGCCGGCCATCGAACTGGCGGCAATGAAGGAAATGAAGCGATCTCGACGCCGCCCGCGGCCGGCGCGCGTATAGCGCCAGCCTATCCAGAGTTCGTAGGGTATTTTGAGCACGCGCGTATTATGGCAGATGGCGGGGCCCGCCATGCGTTGCGCGCCAGCCCCTACAATACCGGCCGTCATCCCGCCCGCAAGGGCGCCTTCCAACCCTTGGCCGAGCCGTGACTGCAAAAACCGCTACGCTGACCCTGCTGCTCCCCGGCTTGCTGACCGAAGCTCGCATCGCGCCAGAACTGGCACCGCAGCTGGCCGGATCGGCGCCCACCCTCAGTGCCTGGCTATCGGCCGCGCGACCGTCCGAAGAAGAATTCGACCCTTTCGAGCACGGCTGCACCGCGCTCGAATACTGGTGGCTGTGGCGGGCCGGCCACGAGCCTCGCGATGGCAAGTTCGGCGCCGGGCTCGCCGCGCTGCTGGCCGAAGATGCCCCGGCGGACGAACCCGTCTGGCTTGCCGAGCTCGCTTACGTCCAGGTTGGCCGCGACGGGCCCGTCCTGACCGACCCGGCGCACCTCGACACGACGCCGGAAGAAGGCCGGGCGCTGCTGGCGGCCGCCCAGCCCGCACTCGAGGCCCACGGTGCCCGCGCCGCCATGCTCGACGAACGACGTTGGCGGCTTGAGCTGCCGGCGGGCGGCGCCCAGCACAGCGGCACGCCGGACGCCGTCGCCGGCTCGCCCCTCGACGCCTGGTGGCCGAGGACGATCGAGACCCGACCCTGGCGCAAGCTCGCCAATGAAATCCAGATGGCCTGGCATGAGTCGCCGGTGAACCAAGCCCGCGAGGCCCGCGGACTGCCGCCAGTCAACACGTTGTGGCTGCACGGCGGCTCCCGGCCATGGCAGCCCACTTGGCCGGACGGACGTCCCGACCTACTAATGGGGGGCCAGGCGTGGGTGCGCGCCCTGGCGCAACGCGCCGGACTGCCTTGGCGCCGCGCGGAAGCGCCACAGCCCGGGGCGCTGGCCGAGCTGTCCGATTTCGCCGCGCCCGAGCGCAACGACGACTGGCGCGCCTGGCTCGATGCCGCCGCGCGCCTGGAGCGGGACTGGTTCGACCCCACGGCGCGCATGCTCCGCAGCGGGGCCCTGCAGCGCCTGACGCTGGTGCTGCCCGGCCGCACCCGGCTGGTAACGCTGGACCTGGACCGGCGGCCGGCGCTGCTGCGTTGGCTGCCGTCACATCGACACGATTGGAAAAGCTGGTGGCTGCCCCGAGAATCCTGACCCGCCGGCCCGACCTGGACGCCTTGCGGCGGCTGGAACGGGCTGGCATCCATCCCCTGTTGGCCCGGCTCTGGGCATCCCGCGGCGTAAGCGCGCCGACGGAAACCGCGCCGGACTGGTCCGCCATGCTCGCCCCGACCTTGCTGACGCATGCCGGGCGGGCGGCGGCGCTGCTGGCCGACGCCATCGCCGCGCGCAAACGGTTGCTGATCGTGGCTGACTACGATTGCGACGGCGCCACGGCCTGCGCCGTGGGCTTGCGCGGGCTGCGCGCCATGGGAGCCCGGGTCGACTTTCTCGTTCCCAACCGGTTCGAGACCGGCTACGGCCTGTCGCCCGCCGTCGTCGAGCTAGCTTGCTCCCACCCTGCCGGCAAGCCCGACATCCTGATTACGGTGGATAACGGCATAGCCAGCATCGACGGCGTGGCTGCCGCGCGCAGCGTGGGCATCGAGGTGATCATCACCGACCACCACCTCCCCGGCCAAGCCCTGCCCGAGGCCCTGGCCATCGTCAACCCCAACCAGCCCGGCTGCGGCTTTCCGTCCAAACACTTGGCGGGCGTGGGCGTCATCTTCTATTTGCTGCTTGCCCTGCGCGCCGAGCTCAGGCAACGTGGTGCGTTCGGGCCCGAGAACGGCCCGCGCCTCGATGCGCTCACGGATCTCGTCGCGCTCGGCACCGTGGCCGATGTGGTCCGTCTCGACGCCAACAACCGCCTCCTGGTGGCCCAAGGGCTCAAGCGCATACGGGCGGGTCGGATGCAGCCTGGCGTGCGTGCCCTATTCGCGGTCGCGGGGCGCAACCCTCGCGAAGCGAGCACCTTCGACCTTGGCTTTGCGCTGGGTCCGCGCATCAACGCTGCCGGGCGCCTGGCGGACATGAGCCTAGGCATACGCTGCCTGACTACCGACGACGAAGAGGAAGCCCTCAAGCTGGCGCGCGAGCTCGATGCCATGAACCGCGAGCGGCGCGAGATCGAGGCCGGCATGCGCGAGCAGGCCTTGGCATCCCTCGACGTGGTTCCCGCAGCTTCGCAGGCCAGCTTGTGTGTATTCGACCCCTCGTGGCACCAAGGCGTCGTCGGCTTGGTAGCGTCCCGGCTGAAGGACCGCTTCTGGTGCCCCACCCTCGCTTTTGCGCCCGCAGGCAACGGCGAGCTACGCGGCTCGGGCCGGTCGGTGCCCGACGTGCATTTGCGCGACGCGCTGGACTTGGTCTCGAAACGTTACCCCTCCCTCATCCGCAAATTCGGCGGCCACGCCATGGCCGCCGGGCTCACCCTGCATGAAGGGGACTTCCCCGCTTTCGTGCCGGCGTTCGATGCCGCCGTGCGCGAGCTGACCGGCCGGACACGGTTCGAACCGGAACTCGAAACCGACGGTTCCCTCGAAACCGAGTACGCCAATGCGGAGGTCGCCGCCCTGCTGGAACAGCAGGTATGGGGGGCGGGCTTTCCCGCACCGGTCTTCGTGGACTCGTTCATCGTGCGCAACCAGCGCTTGGTAGGCGAGAAACATCTCAAGCTGGCGCTGGAGCGCGGTCACCAGCGCTTCGACGCCATTTGGTTCGGTCACGCAGACGCCCTGCCTCCGGCGGTGGACCTGGCCTACCGCCTCACCCTGAACTCCTGGAACGGCATGGTCTCCGTGCAGCTGGTGGTCGAGCACGCGGTTGGCGCCGCTGCCTGACCGTCGTGCGGAGCCGCGCCGCGCGGCATTACTAGGCTAAAATTTCGGGTTACGCGAAAAATCACCGGGATTCAGCATGGAAGCAGAACGCCTCAACCAACTCGAAGCGCAACTCAAGGATCTTTCCGAGAGGACGCAGGCCTTACGGAGGTATCTTTGACTACGACGCCAAAGATCAACGCCTGCAAGTCGTCAACGCGGAACTAGAAAGCCCCGACGTCTGGAACGACCCCAAGCATGCCCAGGAGCTCGGGCGCGAGAAAAAGGCACTCGAGGGCGTCGTCCTGACCATCAACGAAATCGAGTCGAGCCTGCGCGATGCGTCGGAACTGTTCGAGATGGCCGCCGCCGACAATGACGACGCCACGCTCGAATCCATCATCGCCGATGCCCAACGCATCGAAGAGCAGGTGAACGGCCTGGAGTTCCGCCGCATGTTCTCCAATCCGGCCGACCCGCTCAACTGCTTCCTGGACATCCAGGCCGGCGCGGGCGGGACCGAGGCGCAGGATTGGGCCTCCATGCTGCTTCGCCAATACCTCAAGTACGCGGAACGCAAAGGCTTCAAGGCCGAAGTGCTGGAAGAGTCCGAAGGCGAAGTGGCCGGCATCAAGTCCGCCACCATCAAGATCGAGGGCGAGTACGCGTTCGGCTACCTGCGCACCGAAACCGGCGTGCACCGCTTGGTGCGCAAGAGCCCGTTCGATTCCTCCGGTGGCCGCCACACTTCCTTCGCGAGCGTATTCGTTTACCCCGAGGTGGACGATTCGTTCGAGGTCGAGGTCAACCCGGCCGACCTGCGCATCGACACCTTCCGCGCGTCGGGAGCCGGTGGCCAGCACATCAACAAGACGGACTCGGCGGTGCGGATCACCCACATCCCGACCGGAATCGTCGTGCAATGCCAGAACGACCGCTCGCAGCATCGCAACCGCGCCGAAGCGATGCAGATGCTCAAGTCCAAGCTGTTCGAGCTGGAAATGCGCAAGCGCATGGCCGAGCAGCAACAGCTCGAGGACTCCAAGACGGACGTGGGCTGGGGCCACCAAATCCGCTCCTACGTGCTGGACCAGAGCCGTATCAAAGACTTGCGCACCAACGTTGAAATCTCCAACACCCAGAAGGTGCTGGACGGCGATCTTGACGCTTTCATCGAGGCGAGTCTGAAACAAGGCGTCTAGCGACGCCCGGGGATCCACATGAGCGACGCCATCGTGATACTAAGCGGTGCCTCGCGCGGCCTTGGGGCCGCGCTGGCGATGGCAGCGTGCCGGCCCGGCACGCTGCTGGTCACGCTGTCCCGCAGCGAACCCCTGCTCGTGGCCGATCACGCGCGCGAGCACGGGTGCGTCCACGTACACCATGCGGTCGACCTCTCGGACCCGGCGCAGGCGCAAGCCGTCGCCCAGGACATCTTCGCCGGGCTGCCGCGCGACGCCCGCCGCTACCGGCTCATCAACAACGCTGCCACCGTAGAGCCCATTGCCCAGGCCACTGCGCTGGACGCGGCTGTCGTGGCCCACGCGCTCCACTTGAACGTGGCGGCCGCCATGCTGCTTACCGGCGCGTTCCTGGCCGCCGTGCCCGCGAGCGCCGACCGCCGCGTGCTGAACATTTCTTCCGGCGCAGGCCGGCGGCCCATGCCAGGCTGGAGCGTCTATTGCGCCACCAAGGCCGCGCTGGACATGTACACGCGCACCGTCAAACTCGAGCAGCAGGCCTCGGGGCTACGCATCGCCTCGCTCGCGCCCGGCGTGATCGATACCCCCATGCAAGAGCGCATACGCGCCACCCTGCCCGACGCATTTCCCGCCGTCGAGGACTTCAAGGCCTTGCACAGCACCGGCCGGCTTGCTGCGCCCGCCACGACGGCCGCCCGCATCCTCCACTACCTGGAACGCGACGATTTCGGCGAAAACGAAATCGACGACATTCGACACTACTGATTCCCTAGCCATCATGACCGACAACCGGCCCAACGCCAACGAACCCGCGCAAGACGACAACCAGATCATTGCCGAACGACGCACCAAGCTCGCCCGCCTGCGCGAAGCGGGGCCGGCTTTTCCCAATGATTTCGTTCCCGCCGACCGCGCCGCCAAGCTCCACGAGCTCTACGACGCGCAGGACAAGGAGGCCCTCGACGCAGCCGACGTCCAGGCCAGCGTGGCCGGCCGCATGATGCTCAAGCGCGTCATGGGCAAGGCGAGCTTCGCCACGCTGCAGGACGCCACTGGCCGCATCCAGATCTACCTGAGCAAGGAATTGGTCGGCGAAGCCGTGTACAACGCCTTCAAGCACTGGGATATCGGGGACATCCTCGGGGTGCGCGGCAAGGTCTTCAAGACCAACAAAGGCGAGTTGTCGGTCCAGGCCACGGAAGTGCGCCTGTTGACGAAGTCGCTGCGCCCGCTGCCGGACAAGTTCCACGGCATCGCCGACCAGGAGCTGCGCTACCGGCAGCGCTACGTCGATCTCATCATGACCGAATCGACGCGCAACACGTTCGTCGCGCGCAGCCGCACCCTGGCCTCGATACGCCGCCACATGACCGAGGCCGGCTTCCTGGAAGTGGAAACGCCCATGCTGCACGTCATCCCGGGCGGCGCGGCAGCCAAGCCGTTCACGACCCATCACAATGCGCTGGACATGCCCATGTACCTGCGCATCGCCCCCGAGCTCTATCTCAAGCGCCTGATCGTGGGCGGTTTCGAACGCGTGTTCGAGCTGAACCGGAACTTCCGCAACGAAGGCGTCAGCCCGCGGCACAACCCGGAATTCACGATGATGGAGTTCTACGCAGCGTATGCCGACTACCGCTGGCTGATGGACTTCACCGAAAACCTGATCCGGCAGGCTGCCATCGATGCCACGGGCAGTGCCAAGCTCACCTACCAGGGACGGGAAGTGGACCTGTCGCGGCCGTTCGACCGGCTGACCATCGTCGAAGCCATCCACAAATATGCCGACCCCGGCTACACCGACGAGCAGTTGAACGACGAGACCTTCCTGCGCTCGGAACTCAAGCGGCTGGGCGCGGACGTGAACGGTCCGCAGCTGGCCCGGGCGGGCCTGGGCGCGCTCCAACTGGCGTTGTTCGAGGAAACCGCCGAAGCCAAACTGTGGCAGCCGACGTACATCATCGATTATCCGGTGGAGGTCTCGCCGCTCGCCCGCGCCTCCGACACGCGTCCAGGCATTACCGAGCGTTTCGAACTATTCATCGTTGGGCGCGAGATCGCCAACGGCTTCTCGGAGCTGAACGACCCGGAAGACCAGGCCGAACGCTTCCGCAAGCAGGTCGAGGCCAAGGACGCCGGCGACGAGGAAGCGATGTACTACGATGCCGACTACATCCGGGCCCTGGAATACGGCATGCCGCCGACCGCAGGCTGCGGAATAGGCATAGACCGGCTGGTGATGCTGCTGACCGACAGCCCCAGCATCCGCGACGTCATTCTTTTCCCCCACCTGCGGCGGGAAGACTAATCTCGCCAGCGCGAGCGGCCCCGCCTACCACCGCGGGGCGGGCAGCCGCGCCCTTAGCCGCTGCGCGCGGCCTCGATCGCCGCAACGTCGATCTTTTTCATCTGCAGCATCGCTTCAAAGACGCGCTTGGCCGCTGCACGATCCGCCCCCAACAGGGTCTGCGTCAGGACGCGCGGTGCAATCTGCCAGCGCACGCCCCATTTGTCCGCGCACCAGCTGCATTCGATTTCACGGCCGCCGTTGCCCACGATGGCGTCCCAGAGGCGGTCGGTTTCCTCCTGGTCCTCGGTCGAGACATGAAAGGAAAATGCCTCGGTCTGCGGAACACCTGGACCGCCGTTCAAGCCCATGCACGGAATGCCCAGCACGGTGAACGATACTGTCAGGATGTCTCCGGCCTTGCCGGCCGGGTAGTCGCCGGGCGCGTACATCACTTCGCCCACTTCGCTGCCAGGAAAAGTGCGGGCATAAAACCGCGCCGCCTCCAGGGCTTCCCGCTCATACCAGATGCAAACGGTGTTCTTGCTGAGCATGACGTTCTCCCTTGCGACGCGTCAGTCGGGGATATCGGGTTCGACCAGCTTGGCCAATTGGGCGAGCGATTCCTGCCAGCCGAGGTAACACATCTCCACCGGGATGGCCTCGGGGATGCCGGCTTGCACGACGTCCAGGTCGGTGCCGCAGGTCACCTGCCGCAGCGACACGGTGACCTCCATCTGCCCCGGCAGCCCGGGGTCATCGAAGCGATCGGTGTAGCGGATCCGCTCGAACGGCGCCAGCTCGAGATACTCGCCGCCAAACGCATGGCGGCTGCCGGTAGCGAAATTGCGGAACGACATTTTGAATGTCCCCCCGGCTTTCGCATCCAGGTGATGGACCTCGCACGTGAATCCGTGGGGCGCCACCCATTTCGCCAGGGCATCGGGCTCGATGAATGCCCGGTAGACACGCTCGGGCGTGGCGCGCAACACGCGGTGGAGACGGACGGTCCCGCTAGCCATGATGAATCTCCTTATCGTCAGGGTTGTATCCCTACGACGATCCGGAGACTGTGAAATCGACACCGGGAGAGCTAGGGAAAACCCGAGGCCACGATGAACCCTGATCGCCTCCCGGGATATCCCGCCCGCATCCTCCCTCGGTCCGGAGAGCCCGGCTGCACCCTGTTACGCCGAGGACTGCGCGCGAAGATACTCAAGCACCGCCCGCCTGTCGCCCGCAAACACGATCCGCGAACCCTTGAGCCTGCGCTGATAGTCGTACATGGGATCGTAATACTCGAGCAGCAGCGCCCGTATCCAATCCCGATGGAATTCGACGCTTCCACTGCGCGCCTGCTCGGCCAGCGCCGCATCCATGAGCGCGGCCACTCGCCTATGGCGGTCGCCGCCCAAGCGTCTCGCGATGTTGTCGAGGCTGCCGCGCAGGCGTTCGCCGAAGCGCCGCTCGCCCTCCTCTTCTCCGTGCACGGCCGCAAACTCGGCACGCAGGTCGACCACATAGTCTTTCAGGATGCGCTCCACGCGGCTCTCGAGGGCGTCTTCGAGCCAAACCAGCGGCTGGGATTGCATGCGCTGGTAGAGCGCAAACGGAATACTGCAACTGCCGATGGCGTGACTCTCGTCCTCCACGACCAGGCACGCCGTGCCCGCGTCGCGCTTTTTCAGCAAGTCGATGGCCAGGCTGTTTTCGAACCCGATCTGGGGCGGTTGGGCGGTGGCTCGCTTGCCGAAACTGGAACCGCGGTGATTCGCGTAAGCCTCGAGGTCCAGGCCGTTTTCCACCTGCCTCACCAGTTCCGTCTTGCCCGTGCCCGTCATGCCGCCTAGCACGAGGAACCCGCATTGATGCGCCGCATCCTCGATGGCCTGGAGCAGGAAGGCGCGCATGGCCTTGTAGCCGCCGACGACGCGCGGGTATTCGATGCCGGCCTCTTCCCTGAGCCACTGTTGCGCGATTTGCGACCGCAACCCGCCCCGGAAACAATAGAGGCAGCCGTCGGGATGGGCGCGCGCAAAGGACGCCCAGGCTTCGATGCGCTGCGCCTTGATCGCCCCCTGGACCAATCGGTGCCCGAGCGCAATGGCGGCCTCCTGCCCTTTCTGCTTATAGCAGGTGCCGACCTGCTCCCGTTCGGCATCGCTCATGAGCGGCAAGTTGACGGCCCCGGGAAAAGCGCCCTTGGCGAACTCGACGGGCGCGCGCGTATCGATCATGGGCACGCCGCGCAGGAAAAGCGAACGGTAATCGTCGATCTCGCCGCGCATCAGACCACTTCCACCGCGTAAGGCCCGCGGTCGATGAGCTCGCCGATGGGCTCGAGCTCCAAGCCCGACTCCCTAGCCACTTCCAGGAACGCCGGTTCGCCTTCCGGTGCGACGGCGACCAGCAATCCGCCGCTGGTCTGGGGATCGCACAAGAGGTCGATCCGCTCCTGTGAGAGCGGCGCGATCCGCGCGCCGTAGCTCTCGAAATTGCGCGCCGTCCCGCCCGGCACGCAGCCCTGCGCAAGATAATGCTCGACCCCCGGCAGGCGCGGCACCTTGTCATATTCGATGCGCGCGCTCACGCCGCTGCCATCGGCCATTTCCACCAGGTGCCCCAGCAGGCCGAAGCCCGTCACATCGGTCATCGCCTGCACGGCGGCCAATCGGCCGAATCGGCTGCCCGCCCGGTTCAGCTTGCACATCCAGTCCCGGGCCAGGTTGGCGTCCTCAGGACGCAGCCGGGCTCGCTTCTCCGCCGTGGTCAGGATACCTATGCCCAGCGGCTTGGTCAGGTAAAGCTTGCAGCCCGGCGTGGCCGTATCGTTGCGCTTGAGCCGGCCCTGGTCCACCACGCCGGTGACAGCCAGCCCGAAAATGGGTTCCGGGGCATCGATGGAATGACCGCCCGCCAACGGAATGCCCGCTTCATCGCAGGCCGCCCGGCCACCCCGCACCACCTCGCGCGCGACCTCCGCCGGCAATACGTTGACCGGCCAGCCCAAGATGGCGATCGCAAGCAGCGGATCGCCGCCCATTGCATAAATGTCGCTGATGGCATTCGTCGCGGCGATGCGGCCGAAGTCGAAGGGGTCGTCCACGATGGGCATGAAAAAGTCGGTGGTCGAGACCACGCCGCGCTCCTCGTCCAGGGCGTAGACCGCGGCATCGTCGCGCGAGGCGTTGCCCACCCAAAGCCGCGGATCGGCGTTCTGCGCGCCGCTGCCCGCGAGAATCACTTCCAGGACCTTGGGAGAAATCTTGCAGCCGCAGCCGGCGCCGTGGCTGTATTGCGTCAAACGAATGGAATTCATGGTTCGTCCGATGAGCTTGGCCGTCCCATTCTAGAGCAACGGCCTGCCGCTCGCGCCAACGCGCGCGGCGTTCCGGCCAAGCCCGCCCCACCCCGCCGCACCTCGCCCCAGTGCTTGAATTCCATATCTTATGTCTTATATAAGATATAAGAGTATAATGACACCACAGCAGCGCCGGACACGTCGCAACGGCGCACCATAAGTGGTAGATTTAACCGGTTTTCCTTCGGAGCCCATCATGCCGCACAACACGTTCAAAACCCTGAAAGAATTCAAGGTCGGCAACAAAACCGGCTTGTATTATTCTCTTCCGGCACTCGGCAAGGCGCTGGGCGTGAAAGTGGAGCGACTCCCGGTCTCTCTGCGCATCGTCCTGGAATCCGTCTTGCGCAACTGCGACGGCAAGAAAGTCACCGAAGAACACGTCAAGCAGCTGGCCCACTGGAAGCCCAACGCCAAGCGCGAAGAAGAAATACCCTTCGTGGTCTCCCGCGTCGTGCTGCAGGACTTCACCGGCGTGCCCCTGCTGGCCGACCTAGCCGCCATGCGCAGCGTCGCGGCCAAGCTCAACAAGAACCCCAAGGCCATCGAACCGCTGGTTCCGGTGGACCTCGTCGTGGACCACTCGGTCATGATCGACGAATACGGCTCCAAGAACGCGCTGGACCTCAACATGAAACTGGAGTTCAAGCGCAACCAGGAGCGCTACCAGTTCCTGAAATGGGGCATGCAGGCGTTCGACACGTTCGGCGTGGTGCCCCCGGGCTTCGGCATCGTCCACCAGGTCAACCTCGAATACCTGGCCCGCGGCGTCCACAAGCGCGACAATGTCTACTACCCTGACTCCCTGGTGGGCACGGACAGCCACACCACCATGATCAACGGGATAGGCGTAGTCGGCTGGGGCGTGGGCGGCATCGAAGCGGAAGCGGCCATGCTGGGCCAGCCCGTCTACCTGCTCACGCCGGACGTCGTGGGCGTGGAGCTCAAGGGCAAGCTGCGCGAAGGCGTCACGGCCACCGACCTCGTGCTGACCATCACGGAAATGCTGCGCCGTGAAAAGGTGGTCGGCAAGTTCGTGGAATTCTGCGGGCCGGGCACGGCCAGCCTGACGGTCTCCGAGCGCGCCACGATCGGCAACATGGCACCGGAGTACGGTGCCACCATGGGCTTTTTCCCGGTGGACGAGCGCACCATCGAATTCTTCAAGGGCACCGGCCGCACCAAGGAGGAAATCGAGGCCTTCGAAGCCTACTACCGTGCGCAGAAGATGTTCGGCGTGCCCGCCGCCAAGGATATCGACTACACCAAGCTACTGACCCTGGACCTCTCCACGGTCGCTCCGTCGCTGGCCGGCCCCAAGCGCCCGCAGGACCGCATCGAGATCGGCCACGTCAAGCGCACGTTCTGCGAACTGTTCAGCAAGCCGGTCGCGGAGAACGGCTTCTCCCAACCCGCCGAAAAGCTGGACCAGGAGTTCAAGACCGAGAGCGGCATCACCATCCAGAATGGCGACATCCTGATCGCGGCCATCACCTCCTGCACCAACACGTCCAACCCCAGCGTGCTGCTCGCCGCCGGCCTGCTCGCCAAGAAGGCGGTCAAGGCCGGGCTGACGATCAAGCCCCACATCAAGACGTCGCTCGCTCCCGGATCGCGCGTCGTCACCGAGTACCTGGAGAAGACGGGCCTGCTGCCGTACCTCGAGCAGCTTGGCTTCCACGTCGCTGCCTACGGGTGCACCACGTGCATCGGCAACGCCGGAGACCTGAACCCCGAGCTGAACGAGCTCATCACCAAGAATGACCTGGTCTGCGCCGCCGTGCTGTCGGGCAACCGCAACTTCGAGGCGCGGATCCATCCGAACATCAAGGCGAACTTCCTCGCCTCGCCGCCCCTCGTGGTGGCCTACGCCATCGCCGGCACCATGAAGCGGGACCTGATGACCGAACCCGTGGGCCGGGGCACCAAGGGCGACGTTTACCTCGGCGACATCTGGCCCTCCCAGGCCGAGATCGAAAAACTGATGAAGTACGCGCTCAATCCGCGTGCCTTCAAGAACAACTACGCCCAGGTCAAGACCAACCCGGGCGAGCTGTGGGAGAAGATCGAAGGCGTGAGCGGGCAAGTCTACAACTGGCCCAAGTCCACCTATATCGCCGAACCGCCGTTCTTCGAGAACTTCACGATGGAACCGGGCGCGACCAACGCCGTGATCCGGAACGCCCGCGCGCTCGGCCTGTTCGGAGACTCCATCACGACCGACCACATCTCGCCGGCAGGCTCGATCAAGGAGAACTCTCCCGCCGGCCAATACCTGCTGGCCAACGGCGTGATGAAGGCCGACTTCAACAGCTACGGTTCGCGCCGCGGCAATCACGAGGTCATGATGCGCGGCACCTTCGCCAACGTGCGCATCAAGAACCTCATGATCCCGCCCAACCCCGACGGCTCGCGCGTGGAAGGTGGCATCACCATCCATCAACCCAGCGGCGAGCAAATGTCGATCTACGACGCTGCCATGAAGTACATCGCCGAGGGCACGCCTACGGTCATCTTCGGCGGCGAGGAGTACGGCACCGGATCGTCTCGCGACTGGGCCGCCAAGGGCACCCAGCTCCTGGGCGTGAAGGCCGTGATCGCGCGCAGCTTCGAGCGCATCCACCGCAGCAACCTGGTGGGCATGGGCGTGTTGCCGCTGCAGTTCAAGGGCTCGGACAGCATCCAGTCCCTGAACATCACCGGCCGGGAAACCTATGACATTACCGGCCTGGAAAACGGCATCCGGCCCCAGCAGGACGTCACGCTGACCATCCACTACGAAGACGGCACGAGCAAGCAGGTTCCGCTGCTGCTGCGCATCGACACGCCCATCGAAGTGGATTACTACAACCACGGCGGCATCCTGCCCTTCGTGCTGCGCCAGTTGCTGGCAGCCTGAAGGCCGGCCCGCCCCAGGCGGGCCGTCTCGCGCACGAGGCCTGCGCCTGCTGCCCGGCGGCAGCGGCGCGGGCCTTTTCCATGGTGGAGCCCCGCTCGATGAATCTCTCGCGCTTCGACCTGGTCACGCTCGCGCTGTTCGTGGCCGTCGCGCGCCACGGCAGCATCTCGGCCGGCGCACGGCAACTCCACCTCGCCGTCGGCGCGGCCAGCCGCCGCATCGCCGAGCTCGAGGACGCGCTCAATACCTCCCTGCTCTATCGCCGCGCCTCCGGCGTAGAACTCACCGAACCCGGCCAGGCCTGCCTGCAGCATGCCATGCGCATCCTGCAGGACGTCGAGCACATGGCGGGCGCGATGTCTTCGTACTCGACGGGTGCCAAAGGCCAGGTACGCATTGCCGCCAACACATCATCCATCACCCAATTCCTGCCCGAGGACCTCTCCAGCTTCATGGCACGGCACCCCGGCATCCGCATCGAATTGGAAGAACAGAACAGCTCGGCCATCGTTGCCGCGGTGGCCGAGAACCGCGCGGACGTCGGCATATTCGCGGACCGAACCCCGGCCGCCGGCCTCGTCACCTACCTCTATCGCGAAGATGAGCTGGTGCTGATCGCGCCGCGCAAGCACCCACTCGCCCGGCGCAAGACCGTGCGATTCCGGGACACCCTCGCCTATGAGTACGTCAGCCTCCCCGACGCCACGTCCCTGGCAAGCCGCATGCTCGAGGAAAGCAGCCGCCTGGACAGGCCGCTCAAGCTGCGCATCCAGGTAAGGAGTTTCGACGCGATTTGCCGCATGGTGGCCACCGGCATGGGCGTGGGCATCCTGCCCCGCATCGCGGCCGCACCGCACGCGCAGTCGATGGGCCTGAAACTCGTCACGCTGCAAGACGGCTGGGCTCGGCGCAGCCTGCTCCTGGGCGTGCGCTCGCCCGCGGCACTGACTGCGCCCGCAAGGCTGCTGGTGGCCCACCTGCGCGGGGTGCGTGCCTAGAGGCCGTCACTGCCTATGCATAGCTTTCGCGATCGGACAAGACCGCTTTGCCCGATCGCCTATTCCGCTGGCCGGCCATTTGGTCCACACTGTCGTCCCAGTGATGCAACCAAGCGGCGCCAGCCGCCTATCGACGACGAGAACGAGACACCATGCCACGCCAAATCCTCGAAGGCATCCGCGTCCTGGAACTGGGCCAATTGATCGCCGGGCCCTTTGCCGCCAAGACCCTCGCCGATTTCGGCGCCGAGGTCATCAAGATCGAGCCGCCCGGCCAGGGCGACCCGCTGCGCAAGTGGCGCATGCTGCACGAAGGCACGTCGGTCTGGTGGGAAGCCCAGTCCCGCAGCAAGAAATCGGTTTGCGTAGACCTGCGCCAGCCGGAGGGACAGGAGCTGGTCCGCCGGCTCGCGGCCCAGGCCGACGTCTTGATCGAAAACTTCCGCCCCGGCTCGATGGAGAAATGGGGCTTGTCGTGGGAAACCCTGCACACCCTCAATCCGCGCCTGATCATGCTGCGCGTCTCCGGCTATGGGCAGACCGGCTTGAAGCGCGACGAACCGGGCTTTGCCGCCATTGCCGAGGCAATGGCCGGATTGCGGTACCTGACCGGCGAACCCGGCCGCCCGCCCGTGCGCGCGGGGCTCTCGCTGGGCGACACCATCGCGGGCCTGCATGGCGCACTCGGCGTGCTGCTGGCGCTGTATGAGCGCGACGCGCGCGGCGGCGAAGGCCAGATGATCGATACTGCGCTATACGAGAGCGTTTTCAATCTTTCCGAGAGCCTGCTGCCGGAATACTCCGTGTTCGGCGCCGTGCGCCAGCCTGCGGGAGGAGCGCTGCCCGGCATCGCGCCGTCGAACGCCTACCAGTGCGCCGACGGCGAATATGTCCTGATCTCGGGCAACAACGACAGCATCTTCGTCAGGCTGATGCGGCGCATGGGGCGGGACGACCTCGCCGAAGACCCGGGCCTGGCCCACAATGACGGCCGCGCCCGGCGCGCTGCCGAGCTCGACGAAGCGATAGGCGCGTGGACGCGCACGCTGGGCAGCGCGGAGGTGCTCGCGGCCCTGCGGGAGGCCGAGGTGCCGGCGGGCCGCATCTATACGGCACGCGACATTGCTGAGGACCCGCATTACCGGGCGCGAGGCATGATAGAAACGGTCACGACGGCCAAAGGGCTCAAAGTGGAAATGCCGGGCATCGTGCCCAAGTTGTCGGGCAGCCCTGGCGCGATCCGCCATCGCGCCCCGCAGCTCGGGGAACACACCGAGCCAGTGCTGCGGGAAGCGGGCCTGGACGATGCCGAGCTGGCCAAACTGCGCGAGAAAGGAGTGATTGCATGAACGGCGGGCCGGCACGCATCGAGCTCAACGAAGTCGGGCCGCGCGACGGCCTGCAGATCGAACCGAATTTCGTCGCCACCGAAGACAAGATTGCCTTGGTGGACGCGCTCTCGGACTGCGGCTTCGCCCGCATTGAAGTCACGAGCTTCACTTCCGCGCGCGCCATCCCCGCGCTGGCCGACGCCGAGGCCGTCATGCAGCGCATCCGGCGCCGGCCCGGCGTCATCTATACCTGCCTGGTGCCCAATCTCCGTGGCATGGAACGCGCCTTCGAGGGCGGCGCGGATGAACTCAACTTGGTCATGTCGGTGAGCGAAACGCACAATCGCGCCAATTTGCGCATGACGCGGGAACAATCGACGGCCCAGCTCCTCGCCATGCTGGAACGCGCGCACCAGGCCGGCGTGCCGTGCAATGTTTCGCTGTCCACGGCGTTCGGCTGCCCGTTCGAAGGGGAGGTCGCGCCAGCCGAAGTCGAGCGACTGGCCTGCCTTTTCGCCGGTGCCGGGGCAGCGGGCATCACCCTGTGCGATACCACGGGGATGGCGTACCCGACGCAGGTCGCCCAGTTGTGCGATTCGCTCGCGCAACGGCTGGGCGATGCCCTGCCGCTCACCCTGCACCTGCACAACACGCGCGGCATGGCCTTGGCCAATGCGCTGGCGGGGTGGCAGGCCGGCATCCGACGCTTCGACGGGGCTGTCGGCGGACTCGGGGGATGCCCCTATGCGCCGGGCGCGAGCGGCAACGTCAATAGCGAAGAACTGGCCCACATGTTTGCCTGCATGGGGGTGGAAACGGGCGTGGCGCTTTCGCCGCTGCTCGACGTCGTTGGCGCCCTGCCCCGGCTCGTCGGCCGCGCGCTGCAGAATCAATTGCTGGCTGCCGGCCCAAGGCTGCGCACGCACCCGGCGCCGGACTGGCTGGACGAGCGCTTCGGAAAAAGTCAGGCATAGGTGCGAGACTGACCGCCGGATGCCCAGGGGGCCAGGGGGAGCTACACTAGTGGGTTCGAACAATATTCCCGTCGATCACCAACTCATCCATGGTCCGTTCCCGCAGCAAGTCTTCCACCCGCCTCAACCGCGATGCCGAAAAACTGGTGTCGCTGTCGCTGTCGCTCAACAGCTCCGGCAGCCGCGTCGAGGATCGTTTCTGGGAGCGGGAGCTCGACACGGTGCTGGATAAGCTCATGCACAGCGGGCACGATGCCACGATCGAAGCGGCACTCGAAACCTTGTACCAGCGCAATGCCGGTGCCTACGAGATTTTGGTCGAACACGCCGAAACGCTGTCTGAATCGATGATGCTGCAGAAAGATGGCAGCGATTACGACGTATTGCTGATCGTCGCACCGGTCGTGGCCTGGACCCGCTTCAACATTCCGTACGGCCCCATCCGCCCAGACCTGCTGGATGCCCTGAAAGCGCACCTGCATGGCCACGTCCTGGCCGCGGACGCCCGACTGGCCCTCGCGCCGCAACTCTATAGCGTCGACCAGATGCCTCGCTCCTTCAGCGCCACGCGCCAGTGGCTTGCGCGCCTCGGTGCCCAGGCGCTCGGGCTGCCCCTGCCCCGCATGGCGGCCGACGACGCGGAAATCGCCAACCTGCTGGCCGACACCCGATACTTGGTGGGTGCGGTCGCGGTTCCCCAGGGCGCGCCGATCTTCCGGTGGCAGGAAAACCCCGCCAAGCCCGAGGCCACCCGGGAATCGTGCCTCGCGCAATGGGCGGCCCAGACGACGCCCTTGTTCGCCGACCTCTTGCCCGGCTGCGGCTTCGAATGCCTGCTGCCGGACGCCTACTACGTGAGCAACCGGGAGGCCGACCGGCGCGTCCGGCCACTGTCGCTCCGGGCATCCGTCGCGTGGCTGGAAGCCACCCTGGGCCTGACGCCCGACCGCCTGCGCGCAGTCATCGCCGCCTGCGGGGAAACCGATCCGGAGGAATACCGCATCGGGTTCACCCAGCGCCAGAGCAATGACGTGATCTACGGCTGCGCCTGGCCGCTTTTCGGACGCGAGGACGACAACCCCGAGCTGCCGGCGATAGACCTCATCGCGGACCTCCTGCGCGAGCTGGGCGTGAACGACCTGCGCAAACTGCCGGGGGTCTTGCCCATGGAGTTCTGCGACGATTGCGGCGCCCCCTACTTCCCGAACCCGCTCGGCGAACTCGTCCACGCCGAGCCGCCGGAAGACGCCGATCCGGCGCCCGTGCACTTCCACTAAACGCGGCTGCCCGGGCGACGCGGGGATTATCGGCCCCCGCCGCCGGCCTGGCCCCGGCATGGCCGATGAGCCCCGAAGGGGCGGACGGCCGCGACAATTCCCCAGGAGTAGTACGCCCTTTAGGCCACGGCCTCATGCGTTTGCCTCATAATCGCAGCAGATCCGCCCTTCTTTTCCGGAGTCCCGCATGACCGACAAGATCGCCAAACCGGCCCCGCAACCGATCCAGGTTTATTCCTGGCCCACGCCCAACGGCCACAAAGTGCACATCATGCTCGAGGAGTGCAAGCTCCCCTATGAGGTGACGGCCATCAACATCGGCGCTGGCGATCAGTTCAAGGAAGAATTCCTAGCCATCAGCCCGAACAACAAAATCCCGGCCATCATCGACCCGGAGGGCCCCGACGGCAAGCCCATGTCCTTGTTCGAGTCGGGCGCGATTCTCGTCTATCTCGCCGGCAAGACCGGCAAGTTCCTCGGCAAGACCGACCGCGAACGCTACACCACGCTCCAATGGCTGATGTTCCAGATGGGGGGCGTGGGGCCCATGTTCGGCCAGGCGCATCACTTCCGCCTCTATGCGCCGGAACGCATCGAATACGCCATCAACCGCTATACCAATGAAACGCGCCGCCTCTACGGCGTCATGGACAAGCAGTTGAGCAACCACGCCTACCTCGCCGGGCGCAACTACACCATCGCCGACATCGCCACGTGGCCTTGGACCCGTTCGCACGCCAACCAGGGGGTGGACTTGGCCGAATTCCCCAACGTCAAGCGCTGGTTCGACGAAATCCAGGCCCGTCCCGCCGTGCAGCGCGGCATCCAGGTGCTGGCCGATCAACGCAAGCCGCAAGACGCCCGGGCCAAGGAAATCCTGTTCGGCGCCACCCAATACCAGCGTCGCTGAACCCGCGTCGCCCAGGCTCGGCCCCCATCGCCCGGGCCCGGGGGCTGGCCTGGGCCGCTCGCGCCGCCTCAGGGCAGCCAGGCGCCCATCAGCGGCGCCAGCAATACCATCGCCAGGCCGCTGAAGATCATGAGCAGGCTGGCCATCACGCCGGCCTCTTCACCCAACTCCCTCGCTTTCGTGGTTCCGAGCGCGTGCGCTGCGGCGCCGAACGACGCGCCGCTCGCCCAGCGCGAACAACGGGGCACCAGCGCCAAGATCAGCTCTCCGCTCAGCATGCCAGTCAGCCCCGTGGCCATGACGAACGCCGCGACGAGGTCTGCATTACCGCCGAATTGGCCGGCGGCCGCCAGCGCGAACGGCGTCGAGATCGAACGCACAAGGAGACTGGGCACCACGTCGGGCGACAAGTGAAACGTCTGCGCCAGCCACCATGAACTGCCCACGGCGCTCGTCACGCTCGCGGCCGTCCCCAGGGCCAGGGCCGGCCAGAGTTGGCGTATGAGGTGCCGGTATTCGTAGATGGGCACGGCGAAAGCCACCGTGGCCGGTCCCAGGAACCATAACAGCGCCCGCGTATCGGCTGCGTATTCCTCCAACGGGATGCCGAATACCGATAGCGTCGCCAGCAGGGCGAGCGGCGTCAAGAGGATGGGATGCGTCCAAGCGCGCGGAAAACTGCGGTACAGCCATTTGTTCAGGTAATAGAACCCGACGGTCGCCACCAGGCAGAAAAAAGCGGGGAACATCTCAAGCGCTCCCGGGCGAGCGGCGACGGACGATCCACTCTACGACGGCTGCCGTGACCAGCATGACGCAGGCATTGCCCAGCACGATCACCGCCGCCAGCTTCAGTCCCTCGCTTCGCAGCAGTTCCTGGTAGCGTGCCATGGCCACGACGGCCGGCACGAAAAAGACCAGCATGTCGGCAAGCAGCCATTTCGCACCGGCGTCGATCCGGCGCAGGGGGAGCCGGCCGCTCAGCAACAGCAGGAGCACGGCAATCAGTCCGAGCACGCCGCCGGGTAGCGGCAGGCCCGACCACTTGGCGAGCCCATCGGCCGCCCACCAAACGGCGATGAGGAGCAAGACTTGCGAAAGGCGAACGGCAAAGGCGTGCATGAGAACGAGAAAAATTCAGGGTTTACCCGTATTCTACGCAGCGTCTGTCCATTTATGAAATGAATAAAATCCATACTAATAATTCCAATTAGGAATTCAATGGATCTCAAGGCACTCCGCTATTTCGTTGAGGTCGTCCAGCGGCAAAGCTATACCGGCGCAGCGGGAGCCTTGTTCGTCACACAACCCACCGTCAGCAAGATGCTCCGGCAACTGGAAGATGAGGTGGGGGCCCCGCTGCTGCAGAAATTCGGCCGCCGGATCGAGCCCACCGACGCCGGGCGCATCCTGCTGGAACGCGGGAAACAGTTGCTGGCACTGCACGCGCAACTGGAAGCGGAGCTGGCGGACCTGCGCCAGAGCGCGCGCGGGGAGCTCGTGGTGGGCATCCCCCCGCTGGCCCACCGCCTGCTGGCGCCCCTGCTGGCGCGATTCCACCGGGAGTACCCACAGGTCGAGCTCAAACTCTTCGAGCGTGGCTCACGCGCCGTGGAAGACGAGCTCCGGTCCGGTGCCCTGGAGATTGGGGCCATGCTGCTGCCGGCCGACGAGTCCGAATACGAAACGCTCACCATCTGCAACTACCCACTGCGGCTCGTTGCGCCGCGCCGTTCGCCCTGGGCCGGCAAACCAGGCATCCGGCTGGAAGAACTCGCGGGCGAACCCTTCGTCTTCTATGGCGAGGGCTTCGCCCTGAACGAAGTGGTCCACGGCGCGTGCCTGCAAGCCGGCTTTGCGCCGCGCATCGCGGGCCGCAGCAGCCAATGGGACTTCATGGCCTCCATGGTCGCGGCCGGCGTGGGCGTGGCCCTGCTGCCCGAGCTGTTCTGCCGCCAGCTCGATCGCGCCGCTCTGGCGGTCGTCCCCATCGACGCGCCGCAGCTGTGGTGGCACATGGCCTTCGCGTGGCGCCGCGGGCGCTACCTCTCGTTCGCCGCCCGCGCCTGGCTCGATCTGGCGCGCCAAATGCTGCCCGGGCCAGACGAGGCGGCAGGCGATAATGTCGCCCTTTCTGGCAAGGAAGCTTCTTGATGCTGGCCGACATTTTCTGCCGCGTCATCGACAACTACGGTGACATCGGCGTGTGCTGGCGCCTGGCGCGGCAATTACGCCGGGAACGGGACTGGGGCGTGCGGCTCTGGGTCGACGACCTGCGCGCCATGGCGCGCCTCGCCCCCCAGGTGGATCCTGCGCTGCCCGCGCAACACGTAGAAGGCGTGGACGTCGTGAGCTGGACCCGTCCTGCTCCGCCGCTCGCCCCGGGAGATGTCGTCATCGAGGCCTTCGCCTGCGATCCTCCCCCGGAATTCGTGCAGCGCATGCGCGACCAGGTCCGCCCGCCCGTATGGATCAACCTCGAGTACTTGAGTGCCGAGGGGTGGGTCGAGAGCTGCCATGGCCTGCCCTCGCCCCAACCCGGCGGCTTGCGCAAATATTTCTTCTTCCCGGGATTCACCCCAGGGACGGGCGGCTTGCTACGCGAAAAAACCCTGCTCCCCATGCGCGACGCGCTGCAGGCGGACGCCGGCGCCCGGGCCGCGTTCTTGCACGAGGCGGGCCTGCCGGCGCTGCGCCCAGGGGAACGCCTGGTGACGCTATTCTGCTATCCCGATGCCCCGGCCACCCTCCTGGCCGACGTATTGGCGGCAGGCGAGGCGCCGACCCTGCTCGCCGTGCCCCCCGGCGTTGCCCCCTACCTCGCGGCCGGCGAACGGGGCCGGCTGCGCATCGCGCGCATCCCCTTTCTTCCGCAGCCCGATTACGACCGCCTGCTCTGGTGCGCCGACCTCAACTTCGTGCGCGGCGAAGACTCGTTCGTCCGCGCCCAATGGGCCGGGCGCCCCCTGGTCTGGCACATTTACCCCCAAGCCGAAGCGGCCCACGTCGACAAGCTGCGGGCCTGGCTGGAACGTTACCCTGCACCGGACGGCATACCGTCCTTGCAAACGGCCTGGAACGGCGATGCCGAGGCCTGCCGGCTGCCCGAGCTGCTGCAACGCGCCCTCTCCCCCGACGTATTCGGGGCGTGGACCACGGCTGCCCGCCGCTGGAGCGACGAGCTGTCCAGGCAGCAGGACCTGGCCCATGCACTGGCCGACTTCTGCGAGGCGCGGCAGGAGAACGGTCGATGATGCGCAACTAGCCGGGAAACCCCTGCCCAGGCTATACTAGTAGGCTACTTATGCTTTGTTCCAGGCCCCTTTAGGCAGGCTAGCCGAATACCCTTCGGGTGGTCGCGGGTGTTCCCGCCGGGTCTACCCAAAGGGGCTTTCGTCAAGACCCTACCTGGTACTACGGCGCAGCGCCGTTGCCACTAGAGTCACCTCCCCTAAGGTTGATTTCCAGTATGAAGATCGCTCAGGAACTGCGCGTCGGCAACGTCATCATGGTCGGCAAGGATCCCCTGGTCGTCCAGAAGACCGAATACAACAAGTCGGGCCGCAATGCCGCCGTCGTCAAGATGAAGCTCAAGAACCTGCTTACGGGTTCCGGCACGGAAACGGTCTACAAGGCCGACGAAAAATTCGAAGTCCTCGTGCTCGAGCGCCGCGAGTGCACCTACTCCTACTTCGCCGACCCGATGTACGTCTTCATGGACGCCGAGTACAACCAGTACGAGGTCGAGGCCGAGAGCATGGGCGATGCCCTCAACTACCTCGAGGAGGGCATGACCGTGGAAGTGGTCTTCTACGAGGGCCGCGCCATCTCGGTCGAAATGCCGACCATCGTCGTGCGCGAAATCACCTATACCGAGCCTGCCGTGCGCGGCGACACCTCGGGCAAGGTCATGAAGCCCGCCAAGATCAACACCGGCTACGAGCTGCAGGTGCCGCTGTTCTGCGAGATTGGCGACAAGATCGAAATCGACACGCGCACCGGCGAATACCGCAGCCGCGTGAAGTAATTCCCCGGCCGGCACTACACGAGAACTGGCGCTTCGGCGCCTGTTTCGTTTTGGGCGAGCGAGGAATGCCATGGCCGGCCGCTGCTGCGCCCACCCGGGCGGTTCGCGCGTGAAGCGGTCCCCGCGGCGCTCCCGTGGGCCGGAGCGCACGGTAAATCGCGCAGAGTGCTCAGACCCCGGGCTACTGCAAGCGCTCGTCGTCGAGCAAAGCGGGGATGGCGGCCACGGGAATGCCCTCTTCGACCAGGGACTGCTGTTCCTCGTAGGTCGCCACGCCGCGGATGGGGCGCTCGGGCGCCTCGCCGTGGTGGATGCGGCGGGCCTCGGCCGCGAACCGCTCGCCGACGTTTTCCGTCTGGCGCAACAGCTGGCGCAGGTGCTGGAGCATCGCGGCCTGCATGGCCGCGGGCTTGCTTGCCGCACGGGACGAGGGGCCGGGCTCCTTGCTTCCTGAGACGTTCAACATGGGCGCCGACGGTTTCTTGTCGATGGTCTTGCTGTCGCACAGCGGGCAACTGATCAGGCCGCGCTCACGCTGCGTATCGAAATCGGAGTGCGAGCTGAACCAGCCTTCGAAAACATGGCCGCGCTCGCATTGCAAATCGAATACTTTGAATGTCATGGACGATGCGCCTTGCCGCAAAGGCCTAGCGCGGGTTGCATCAGATAGCCTTATGGTACCCCAAGCGCGGCCGATGCTGGTGCACGGGCGCCCCCCTTCACCGTTGACGCGACACTAGGCCCCGTGCGGCTCGTCCACGCAGGTCCGGTTGCGGCCCTGGCGCTTGGCGGCATAAAGCGCCGCATCGGCCCGCCGCACCAGTGCCTCGGGCGATTCACCGTCCTCCGGCACCATGGCGTCCACGCCGATGCTGACCGTCATCACGCCCAGGTCGCTTTTTTCATGGGGCAAGCGCGCGTCTTGCG
Organism: uncultured Pigmentiphaga sp.; assembly: GCF_937950555.1. Classification (NCBI taxonomy): domain Bacteria; kingdom Pseudomonadati; phylum Pseudomonadota; class Betaproteobacteria; order Burkholderiales; family Alcaligenaceae; genus Pigmentiphaga; species uncultured Pigmentiphaga sp. Next base: position 29,395 of record NZ_CALFCW010000041.1, read on the forward strand.
CGCCCTGGCGGATGGCTTCGGCGATCCGGTAGGCCCCCTCCAGATCTGTGTCCGGCAGCAACACGGCGAACTCCTCGCCCCCGTAGCGGGCTGCCATGTCTGCAGGGCGCCGAAGGCTGCCTTGGATCAGCTGGGCAAGCGTGCGCAGGTAGCGATCCCCATGCTGATGGCCATAATGATCGTTGAGCGCCTTGAAATGGTCCGCGTCGATCAACAACAAGGCAAGCGGACTCTGGTCCCGGCGGGCGCGCCGCCACTCCCGCTCCAGGACCTCATCGAAACGACGCCGATTGGCCAAGCTCGTGAGGCTGTCGGTCACCGCCATGGCCTGCAGCTCGGCGTTCTCGGCCGCGAGCGCATCCTCGATCTTCTTCCGGCGTGAAACGTCACGGATCGTCAGCACGTAGCGATCGTCCCCAGTCTCCGGCGGCAGGCGCCTCACGCTGGCCTCGAGCCACACCCAAGCGCCGTCCCGGTGCCGGGCGGGAAAAGTCAGCATACGGGGCCAGGATTGCTCGCCGCCGGAAAATAGCGGCGCGTAGTCGTCTTGGACAAAATCGTTGACGCTGCGCCCCTCGATCTCATTCGGCGCCCATCCCAGCACATCTTTGATCGCCGGAGAGATATACGTGACGGTGCCATCGGCCCGGCTCATGGCGATGATATCGGCGGAATTCTCTGCCAGCACCCGGTATCGGGTTTCGCTGCGCAAGGCACTGCGCTCAGCCGCCAGGCGCAAGGTGAATTCCCGCCTCAGCATCCACACCAATACCAGCGTGCCAACGCACAGCAGCAGGGTCAACGATGAAATGATCCAGGCCTTGCTGCGCCAGGCGCTATAAATATCCGTGTCGGCCATGCCCACCAAGACGACGAGGGGCACGGACGGCACCGCCGCATACGAATAGAGGCGCGCCAGGCCGATGGGCGACGCCTTCGTCTCGTAGTAGCCGCTGTCCGAGGCGGGATAATGCCTGAATAATTCGATGCCGCTGAGCCCTTGGCCGAGTTGCGCGTACTCTGCTGGGTAGCGTGCCATGACGGCCCCGTTCGCCCGCAGCAACATGATGACCCCGTGTTGGCGCAGGTCCAGGCGCTGGAAGAGGCTCTCGAGGTAGGCCACGCGCAGCGTGCCCGCTACGACGCCGCCGAAGCTGCCGTCTTCTCGCGTCACGCGGCGGCTCACCGCGATGGACCATAAATTCGTCAGGCGGGAATAGAAAGGCTGGCTGACATACAAGCCGCTGTTGGACGATCCCTTGTGGACCTGGAAGTAATCCCGGTCATCGAACGCCATGCCGCGCGGCATCACCGAATTGGTATCGGTGACCATGTTGCCTTCCCGGTCGAGCACCACCAAGTTCCCAACCCCGCGCACCGGGGGCAAATTGTCGAACAGCAAGCGATGGCGGCGATATGGATCCAGGCCCTCGGCTTCCGCCACGCGCAAGCCGTTCAGGATGGACTGGAGCGCCAGATCGACGAGTTCGATGTCGCGTCGAATGCCGTCGGCAACCACGCGGCCGATGTTGACCGTGGCCTCCAGAGCCGCCTTCTTGGCATCCTGACGGGTATCGTAGAGCGCGGCCGCACACACCAGGCCGAAGCACGCGACCACCGCAGTGGCCCATATCGTTAACCAGCGCATGGACCCCGCACTCGTTACAAATAGGGACTCGCACTATACATTCGGATGCTCGGCAAGCCGCATTTTCTTGACACTGGTTTGCAATCGGACGCGTCGCGGCACGAAAAATGACGCCAACGGCGCATTTTATCGTAGCCCACCCGCGCGCTTGGCGCAGGCCTGGCAGGTAGTGCATCACTACCGCCCACTCCGGTGCCCTGTCTATGTAGAGCCCCGCGCGCGACCCGGTGGCGGGCGAAAGGCAGAATACCTCATGAGCTCGACCATCCAAAGCCTAGCGGAAAGTGTTACTAAACATTACCAAATCGCCCTGGGGCGGCTATGGCAATGGGCGCATTTCGGGCGTATCGTCCGCTCGCGGACGTATCGAGCCCTTGGATGGATCGTACGTTTGCGGTTCCTTCCGTGCTGCGGCGTCTCCCATCCACGCCGCGGCACTTTTTATTTGTGCGCCCGGCGCCACCGTTGCCGCGGCCCGGCGCGCATGCGCCCAGCGGCGGGCGGCTAGTCGATGTCGATGAGGCGCTGATGCGTGAGGTGATCCCAAATGCTCGGCTGCCGGGAGCAGCGCGCCGGGCATGCTGGAGAAGGAGCCGGCTGTTTCGCGTCATGGGCAGGCGCCAGCGCCGCCGGTTCCGCCGGGGGCGGTGCCACGGGCTGCCACGTCACGCAGCCGGCCATCAAGCTGGCGCCCACCGCGCACAGCAGCGTCCTACTCGTTCTGCGCATCTTGGTACTGCCCACCCAATCCGGACCAACACCTTCCCGCGCCTTGAAAACCGCGGAGACCCTCGACGAGCGAGCGGATCCGCGGCATTCGCCCGGAACCCGGCACCTGCCTTTCTCGAGCGAAGGACCTGGATTAGGCTCCGCGGACTCGCGGGGTAGATAATGGTGCGCCCGGCCGGAATCGAACCGGCACGCCTCACGGCTGCGGATTTTCTTACCCACTACTGTTCGCACAGCCGGATTGCCATGGCAACACCGTTTGGGGTCTGGACTCTGCCTTGACCATCGCAAGGCGGGGCATGATCGATGCCCGGCCTGCATTAGGTCCCCGCCGTCGAGTCTCTACACACGCCCGGCAGCGCATGTAGCTGCCTGCTTGGCTCGGCATTCCCGTGCCAGGGGTTCGCCGAATTTGACGGGTTCTACTCCCGGACTTTCGACCGGGGCACTCCACTTGTACGGAAGTCCGCTACGTCTACCAATTTCGTCACGGGCGCACGGCCGCTATTGTATATGAGGTTCCCCCGCGCACTCGGCGCAGCACGCGGGGAAAAACGCTCAAGCTTTGGCGAATCGCTCGCGCAGGACGTTCTTCTGCACCTTTCCCATCGTGTTGCGCGGCAGCTCGTCGACGATGTGGACCCGTTTGGGCACCTTGAAATTCGCGATCTTGCCTTTGAGCTCGGCGATCATGGCCGCTTCGTCCAGCGTGGCGCCCGGCCTGGGCACCACCACCGCCACCACGGCCTCCCCGAAGTCCGGGTGCGGCACGCCGATGACCGCGCTCTCGGCCACACCGTCCATGTCGTCGATGAAGCTCTCGATTTCCTTCGGATAGACGTTGAACCCTCCGGAGATGATGAGGTCCTTGCTACGGCCGACGATGGTGAGGTAGTTGTCCGGGACCGGCCGCCCGCCCGATTCGCCGCCCCAACGGCCGACGTCGCCGGTCTTGAACCACCCGTCCTCGGTGAACTCCTGTTTTGTCTTTTCGGGCATGCGCCAATAGCCCTTGAATACGTTGGGCCCGCGCACCTCGATGTTCCCTATTTCCCCCGGGGGGCATGGCTCGCCCTTGTCATTCACCACCCGCACGGACACGCCCGGCAACGGCATCCCCACCGTTCCGCCGAGCCGCTCGCCCTGTGCCGGGTCATAGGGATTGGACACCAGCATGACCGTCTCGCTCATGCCATAACGCTCCAGGATGGTATGGCCGGTGCGTTCGCGGAAGGCATTGAACGTTTCCATCAGCAGCGGTGCCGATCCGGACACGAACAGGCGCATGTTGCGGCAGGTCTCCCGAGTGAAGCCGGGATCGGCCAGCAGGCGCACATAGTAGGTCGGGACCCCCATCATCACCGTACTGCGCGGCAACTCCCGCAGCGCTGCAGCCACGTCCAGCTTGGGCAGCCAGATCATTTTGGCACCGGCGAGCAGCGCGCCGTGCGCAGCCACGAACAGGCCATGCACGTGGAAGATGGGCAGCATGTGCAACAGCACATCATCCTGCCGCCAGCCCCAATAAGTGTGCAGCACGCGGGCATTGGAGGCCAGGTTGCCGTGCGTCAGCATGGCGCCCTTGCTGCGGCCCGTCGTTCCCGAGGTGTAGAGGATCGCCGCAAGGTCGTCCTCCCCGCGCGCAACGACCTGCTGCTCGGGCGAAGCCTGGCGGGCAGCGTCGAGGAACGTGCCGGTCCGGTCGTCGTCCAAGGTAAAGACGTGCGGCGTACCAGCGCGCTGCGCGCAGCGCCGGACCCATTCCAGGTTCTTGCTGGCGCACACCACCACCGAAGGTTCCGCATCGCCCAGGAAATAATCGATCTCCGCTTCCTGGTAGGCGGTATTCAACGGCAGGTACACATAGCCGGCGCGGAGCGTGGCCAAGTACAACAACAGTGCCTCGGGCGACTTCTCGACGTGCACCGCCACCCTGGCCCCTTCAGGAAGCCCGAGCGACTGCAGCACGTTGGCCATGCGCGCCGTTTCGTTCTCCACGTCGCGCCAGGTGTAGTTGCCGGCCCCCGGGGCCTCGATGCACAAAGTGTCCCGATCGGCGGGAAAGCCGCTTGCCAACAAGGCGTAAAGATTCGCGTCGTTCATCAATCCTCTTCTTCGTTCTCGGGTAGTGGTCCATCCGCGCCGAAATCAGGCGGACGCCCGGCGAGAAACGCCGCGACGCCTTCACGATGATCTCGGGTATCACTATAGGAAAAAAAATCCTCCAGCTCTGCTTCGTCGAGCGGTTCCGGCCGTTGCAGGCGCCTGATCATGCGCTTGTTGAGGGTGGCGGCCAACGGCGAGCCCGCGGCGATGCGCCGTATCGTGCGATGGGTTTCCGCTTCCAGTTCGGCGTCGTCCACCACCCTCGTCAACAAGCCCTTGGCATGGGCTTCCGCCGCATCGAGGATGCGGCCTTCCAGCAGGAGCTCCAAGGCCACGGCACGCCCGGCCACTGAGAGCAGCCCTGCCAATTCGGCAGGCGCCATCGGAAAACCGAGCCGGCCTATCGGCACGCCCAGCCGTGCGCTGCGCGCTGCAATGCGCAGATCGCAGCTACAAGCGATCTCGAGCCCTCCACCCACGCACACGCCCTGGATCATGGCCACGGTCGGCAGCGGGCATTCCGCGATCGCCCGCAAGGCGGGCGCGATGACGTGCTCATGGTAACGGCGAACCGCGACGCGATCCCCCCGCTCCACCGGGAACTCGGCGATATCGGCGCCAGCAGCGAAATGTCCGCCCGCGCCCCGTATGATCACGGCGCGCAGGCCGCGGTGGCCGGCGACCTTGCCCATCCCTGCGGCAAGGTCGCGCCACATGGCCGCGGTCAATGCATTGAGCTTGCCCGGGTGCGCCAGCGTGAGCGCCAGCACGTCGCCCTCGCGCGCGACCTCGATGCGGCCGCGCGCGCCGCCCTCAGGATCAGGCTTCCCGCTCATCAATCGGCCTTGACCCCCGCTTCCCTGGCCACGCTAGCCCAGCGCTGGACCTCGGCATGCAGATACTTGCCGAACTCGGCGCTGGTATAGCGCGGCACCTCCGAGCCATTGCCGAGCCAGACCTTCTGGATCTCCGCTGAGTCGAAGGCCTTCTGCACCTCGGCGTACATGCGCTCGACGATGGCCTGCGGCGTACCCTTCGGCGCCCACATGGCGTACCAGGTCGAGACCTCGTAGCCGGGCAGCCCCGCTTCGGCCGCCGTCGGCACGTCGGGGAAAGCCGAGGATCGCTTGGGCGCCGCGACCGCGATGGGCTTGACCTTGGCGCTGCGAATGTGCTGGGCCGAAGAACCCAAGCCGTCGAACGCCAGGTCCACCTGGCTCCCCATCAGCGCCAGCAACATCGGGCCGGCGCCGGTGTACGGCACATGGATGATCTCGACCTTGGTCTGCAGCTTGAACAGCTCCCCGGCCAGATGGTGCGAAGTGCCGTTGCCAGCGGAACCGAAGTTCAATTTGCCCGGATTGGCGCGCGCGTACTCGACCAAACCTTTTAAATCGTTGAAGGGCGCAGTCGGCGCCGCGACGATGATCTGCGGCGGTTGGGCAACGAGCGTCACCGGAATGAAGTCCTTCTCAATGTCGTAGGTCAGCCCCTTATAGAACGACGGCGCGATGGCATGGTGGGCCCCGCCAACGAAAAAGGTGTAGCCGTCGGGCGCGGCGCGCGCTGCGATGGCCGCTCCCACCGTCCCGCCGGCGCCGCCCCGATTGTCGACCACCACGGATTGCCCGAGCTGGATCGAGAGTTGCTGCGCGAGCGGACGCACGAACGCATCCGTGCCGCCCCCCGCGGGGAAAGGAACGATGATGGTGACCGGCTTGGCCGGCCAGGCATCTGCCGCCACGGCATGCCCGCCTGTGGCGACGGCCGCCAGGCAAGCGATCAAGGCAACGCTCCGTTTCATCTGCTGTCTCCTTTGGTAGTCAAGGCACTGCACGCTGGCTCCGCCAGTTCTGATGAATCTTGCAGCCTCACTTCAGAGCAGCCGGGCAAAGCTGCGGCTGGTCTCGGGCCTGCCTTCGCTGAGCTTGGACAGATTGTCGTCGAGCGCGTCGAGCTCGTATAGGTAATTGACCATGATGCCGCACGACTGCGCGCGACCCTTGCGAGAAAGATCTGCCTTCCAGTTCAGGCGCTCGATGCGGGCCCCGTTGCCCAAATGGAACCGGGCCACCGAATCCAGGGGCTGCCCCCCCTTGCGCTCCAACAGGTAGTGCGCGGCCAGCCGCATGGCGAGCGACTGCACCTCGGGCTGCGCCTCTGCCGCATCCACCGCCTGCTGGATGCGGGCAAGCACGTCGGCGCCGCTGCCCAGCTCCGCGGTGCCCCCGCTTTTTTCCCCGCTGAGCAACGCGGCGATCCGCTCTGCCTCGAGCTTCTTGAGCCAATCGCAGAACCCGGGCATAGGCGACAGCGTCGCGAATCGCTTGATCTTGGGAACCTCGGCGTTCAGCTCCTCGATGACGCGCTTGAGCAAGAAATTGCCGAAGCTGACGCCGCGCAACCCTTGCTGGGTATTGGAAATGGAATAAAAAATCGCCCACCGCGCCTTCTCCATGTTTTCCATGGGGGCGCTCTCGTCGAGGAGCCGCTGGACGTTGTCGGCCATTTCCGCGCAAAACGCGACTTCGACGAAGATCAGGGGCTCATTCGGCATGCGCGGATGGAAAAACGCATAGCAGCGCCGATCAGAGTCCAGCCGGTTTCGCAGGTCGCTCCACGATGCGATTTCGTGCACGGCCTCGTAGATGATGAGCTTCTCTAGGAGCGAAGCCGGCGAATCCCAAGTTATGCGGCGCAATTCGAGCAAACCGACGTCGAACCAGTTCGACAGCAGCCCCTCGAGGTCAGCATCCAGCGTGCGCAGCGCCGGGATGCGCGTCCGCCAGGCCAGCATGTCCGTGCGCAGCATCAATAAGAACGGCAGGCCATCGGGCAAGGCATTCAGGCGCTTGAAAAAGCGCACGCGCGCATGGGAGAGCGCGCGGGAAAGATCCGACGGCGCGTCTTTGCCTGCGTCGGACGGCGCGGGCGCAGAAGAACCGACCTCGGCCAGGATGCTCAACATGGCCCCGCGCCGTTGCGCATCCGCCTCGCGGTACTGTTCCTGCCAGGCTCGCGCCGAGCGGTTGGCCGCGACGTCGGTCAGGCGCGCCTGAAAGCATGGCTGGAGCAAGGCGCGCAGGCGGTTCGCTTCCCGCGTGGAAAGCACCGCCGTTTCCGGGCGCTCGGGGCCTTGTCCGGCGCCCTGCGGACGGCTTCCAAACCATTTGCTCCAGCGCGCCAGCAGAGACTGGGGAGGTTGGGGGTCGGGCGCCGGCGCCGCCGGCCGGACGTCCTCGAAATCTTGGCGGTCGCGGTTCAGCGTCTCGTTCATGCCATCTCCCGTCCTCGTCAGAAACCTCAACCAGATTGCCTCGCCAGCGAGGCCATCAGATCCGCAAACCTTTGTCCCTGCACCACCACGTGATCGCGGGCCCGTCCGGCAGCGAGTTCCGCATCGCCGGCCAGCAGCGCCTGCACGATGCCCTCATGCTCATCGTAGGACGTGGCGATGCGGTCGCGCACGCGCAGTTGCAAGCGCCGGTAAGGGCCGAGCCGCCGATGCAGCTTGATCGCTTCCTCGGTCAAGAACGCATTGCACCCGAGCTCATAAACGGTGCGGTGGAACACCTCGTTCAGGTAGTAATAGGCGTTCGCATCGCCTGCGTCCCGCGAAGCGCGGCACGCATGGTGGGCGTCCAGCAACCGGCGATGATCGTCGGCCGTCATGCGGCGAGCAGCCAGGCGCGCGCACATGGCTTCCAGTTCGGCCATGACCTCGAACATCTCGACCAGCCGCTGCGGCCCGATTTGGGCGACCGACGCACCGCGCCGGTGGCGTATCTCGACCAGCCCTGCCGACGCGAGCTGGATCAAGGCTTCCCGAATGGGCGTGCGCGACACCCCGAAACGGTTGGCAAGCACGGTCTCATCCAGCGGATCCCCGGGCGACAGCTCGCCCACGGCGATCAGCTCTTCGATGGTTTCGCGCAGCGCTTCCGAGCGCTTTTTATCGGACGTAGGAGGCGGTCGGGACGACATGCCGACATCTTGCCACCAAGGTTTCTTGTATACAAGAATTTTTTATACGTACACACGAAAGACGCCTTATTACACAGGGCGACCAGTCGGTACGGGGAGACACCAAGCGAGGGAATGCACGCCATGGGCGCGGCCGGCGAGGGCTGTTGACCGATCTTAGGGAGATAGCACGGCACGACCAGCCGTGGAGGGAGGAAGTTGGGGCGCCCGTAGGGCCAGGCGGATCACCGCCTGGCACCGTACAACAGGGCATCTATGCAGCGGTGGCTGTCAGAACACAGAGGAGATGGCGAAGTGGTCAAGCACCGCCGGGCACATCGCGCCGAACTTGACGATGACCCACATGAAGCCGGAGGAAAACCCCGCGAGCAGCAGGAGGTCGAAGAAACGCCTCAAGCAAAGGCTGCCCGCCCTGCGCTCAGGATCGCGAATGTCCATGGTAGCCAGACTCCCCAGGCAATAAGACGCTCGAGAGTCTAGTATCAAGACGTAACAACATCTATTACCCAAACGTCGTACTACAAAGAAAGGAAAAACGGGGGCGCCGCGCAGTGCGCGAAGCCCCATCACCTCTCGGATTACAACCCGGCGGGACGAACGTAACCCGGAAAGTCTTTGTCCAGGACGGCCTTGAAGAACGAAGACTTGAACGCCGCCGCCAAGTCCTTGGCCCACGGTTTGTCTTGGTCGGCCCGGCGAATGGCCACCACCTGCTGGAATTGCACGGGCGGGTTTTCGAGCGCTACGGCGCTGGTGAGCTTCAAGCCGGACGCGATCGCGAAATTGCCGGGAACGATGGCGAACTCGGCATCGCCGACGGTGCGCGGCAGCTGGGCCGCCTCGACGGGTTGCAGCCGTATCTTCTTGGGATTGGAGGCGATGTCTTTTTCGGTGACCCGCAACGGATCCACCTCAGCCTTGACCGTGATTACCTTGTTTTCCTGCAACAGCAGCAAGGCGCGCGCGAGATTGCTCGGATCGTTGGGGAGGGTGAAGCGATCGCCCTCTTTGACCTCCGACAGGCTCTTGCGCGACTTCGAATAAATCCCCATGGGAGCAGTCGTGCTCTGGGCCAGGTCGATCAGGTCGAGCTTTTGGTCGGCCTTGAAACGATTCAGATAGGCGATGTGCTGGAACAAGTTGGCGTCGAGCGAGCCCTGCGCCAGTGCCAGGTTGGGCTGGACATAATCGTTGAACTCGACCAGGCGCACCTTGTAGCCCTGCTGCTCCAGCTGCGGAACGATGGCGAGCTTGAGCACGTCGTAGTTGTAGCCGGCAGTCGCGCCGAATACGAGATTCTTCTTGGCGGGATCGGCGGCATGCGCACCGGCGGCGCTCAACGCCAACAGCGCGGCGGCCGTGCCCAGGATGACTTTGCGACGTAGGGATGACATCGACGGATTCCTAAAAAAGATGAATGGCGGCCGCGTCAATCTGCGGCCAAGAAAAGAACGGGTCAGCGCTTGTCCAGCCGGTTCGCGATCGCATTCCCGCCGAACTGGATGATCTGCACCAGGACGATCAACAGCGCGACGGTCAACAGCATGACGTCAGTTTGGAAGCGGTAGTAGCCGTAGCGGATGGCAAGGTCGCCGATGCCGCCGCCGCCCACCACGCCGGCGATCGCGGAATATGAAAGAAAACTCACCGCGAGGACGGTCAGCGCCAGGACCAGTCCGGAACGTGCTTCGCGCACCAGCACTCTCCAGACGATCTGCAACTCGGACGCCCCCATGGCGTGTGCGGCCTCGATCACGCCGCGCGGCACCTCGCGCAGGCTCTGCTCCACCAGCCGTGCGAAATACGGAATGGCCGCCACCGACAAAGGCACCGCCGCCGCGAGCGGCCCGATGGACGTTCCCACGATGAAGCGCGTAATCGGCACCAGCGCCACCAGCAGGATGATGAACGGAAAGGAACGCACCGTATTGACGATCCAGCTGAGCGCCACGTACGCCGGGCGGTTGTCGAGCGATTGCCCCGGCCCGAGCAAGAACAGCAGGACACCCAACGGCCCCCCCAGGAAGATGGCTGCCGATAAGCCGATGCCCAGCATCAGGAAGGTTTGGCCGATGGCGACCCACAGTTCGGGAAGGATGGCGAGAATGTTTTCGGACATGATCAGGCTGCCTGGAAAGTCGGCCCCGCCGCCGCAATGCGGGCGGCGTGCTCTTTGAGAATGTCTGCGCGCGCCTGCTCCTGGGCTAGCTCCCGCCCCAGCGCGCTGACGCGGGGCGTGGCGTGGTCGTTCACATCGAAGCGTTCGACCAGTTGGCCGTTCTCGAGCACCGCCACGTGATCGCAGAGCGCGTGCACCACGGACAGTTCGTGCGTGACGATGACGATGGTCACGCCCAGGCGCCGATTGATCTCGCGCAGGGTATCGAGCACCGAGCGCGTCGTCTCGGTATCGAGCGCCGAAGTCGGCTCGTCGCACAACAACACCTTGGGGTGCGGCGCGAGCGCACGGGCAATGGCCACCCGCTGCTTTTGCCCGCCCGACAGCTGTGCGGGGTAATTGTGCAGCTTGTCCGTCAGGCCCACGACCTCCAGGCACTCGCGCACCCGGGCCTCGATCTCGGACTTGCTGCGGTTGCCATGTAGCTTGAGCGGAAATGCAACGTTCTCGTAGACGGTGGCATTCTGCAGCAGATTGAACTGCTGGAAGATCATCCCTATGCCCTGGCGCGTCTCGCGCAGCTCGCGCTTGGACATCCGGGTCAGGTCCCGTCCGTCGACCAGCACCTTGCCCGCGTCGGGACGCTCCAGCAGATTGATCATGCGCAGCAAGGTCGACTTGCCCGCCCCGCTCTTGCCTATCAGGCCGAACACGCGCCCTTCGGCCATGTCGAGCGATACGGACTTCACCGCCTCGAACGTGCGCCCATCAGCAAGCCGGAAAGTCTTGCTGACCGCCTCTAGCCGGATGAGCGGCGGGACGGAAGAAGAAGAATTCGAATTCATGGAAAAAGACAAGGCGGCTGCTCCCCGAACGCTTCGGGAACGCGGCGCCGCCGACGATATTGCACGAGTATCGGGCATACGACGGCCCGGCGGAACGAAAACGTTTTCCTATGTATATTCTATTTCTTCATTAGGACAGGCATGTTTTCTACAAAAAAGCACATAAGCCTATCCCCGATCGAATGCAGGCACTGTGGAGCAACTCCTTTGCAGGCCAGGCGCGGTGCCTCACGTTGCAAGGCAACCGATCATGACAAGACCGGGCAAACGACGCTGCCAAGCTGCATACCCCGTCGGCTGCAGCGTTACCGACCCGCGGGACGAACTGTCGCGCCTTTAGGGAGCGCCACGGGCGGCATGGATGAGGGGAAAGGAATTCTGGAGGCGCGTGGCGGAGTCGAACCGCCCTCAACGGATTTGCAATCCGGTGCATAACCGCTTTGCTAACGCGCCGTTGCCTAAGGGCAAGGGGCATGAGAACTCACGCCCGAATACGTCTAGGAAAACGGCCTAAGCTCGCTCCCCTAAAGAGCCAACGATTGTACACGAGCATCGACTTTTTTGCGAATCGCTTCCCAGTGCCTCGCCGCCTATGCGGCCCCGCCCTCATCCCGCGACCTCGCTGCCGAACTGCAAGCGCAGCCATGCTGCCACCGAGGGGAACCATGGATTTCCCCTAGGGTGCCCTAGATGGGACGTCACTATAATTGCCTGACAATTAATCTAAGAACTTGGCGGTTTTCGCCAACATATCCCCACCTTCTCCCATTTTTGTCAGACAAAAATGGACGCTACCGCCGCCAATCCGGTTGAAGACACCCCTGTGCGATCGAGCCTGGTCCACCGCCTGCGCACGGCGATCACGGAGGGCGCATACAAGCCGGGCGATCGATTAGTCGAACGCGAGCTTTGCGAGCGCTTCGACGTCAGCCGTCCGTCCGTGCGCGAGGCGCTTCGCCAGCTCGAGGCCGAAGGCCTGATCGACATCGTTCCCAATCGCGGCCCTTCGGTGCGCATCATGACCGAGGCAGAAGTGCACGAACTCTGGGACATACGCCTGGCCATCGAGTGCCTCGCGGTCAAACGATTTGCGCTTTACGGCACGGAACAAGACATCCAGGTCCTGGAAACAGTGGTGCAGGAATTCGAAGCGGCGCTGCAGTCCCGCATCCCGGCGCGTATCAAGACGGCCAAGAACGCCTTCTTCGAAGCCCTCGCCCGGGGCTCCTACAACGCCAGCATCGGTACCTATCTGCGCCAGCTCAACGCACGCCTGAGTTTTCTCTGGTCCTCGTCGCTGACCATGCCCAACAGGCCGGAAGAAAGCGCGATCGAACTGAGGGCCTTGCTGCGCGCGATCAAGAATCGCTCCCCCGATGCAGCGCAGGCGGCCATCATTCTGCACAACGAGCATGGCAAGGCCGTCGCGCTGCACGGCCTGCGCTTATTCGAGGAAAGCCGCGCAAGGAATCGAGAAAGGAGCGCCGCCCGATGAGCGCCAAACCGCAGACCCTGACTCAAAAACTGCTTGCCCGGGCGAGCGGCCGGGATTACGTCGCCCCTGGCGATGTCATCCACCCGGTTCCAGAACTGGTGATCATCCACGACGGATACGTCGAAACGGCGTATCGGGAGCTCACCAAACTCGGTTTCCGCCGCATCGCCTCCCCGGAGAAGGTCGTCTTCGTCACCGACCACGAGGTGGTGTACGGCTCGCCCGCTGCTGCGGCCCGCGGCGCGCGCATCCGGGAGATCGCCCGCTGCTGGCGCATAGGCCGTTTCTACGACGTGGGGCAAGGGGGGCACGGACATCTGTTCCCGCTGGAACAAGGCTGGATCAAGCCGGGCATGTTCCTGTTCGCCTACGACATGCACTGCACGAACTTCGGGGCGATCGGCGCGGCAGCATACGGCGTCGGTCCCGAGATCACCTCGGTATTGGCGACGGGAACGTTGTGGACGCAAGTGCCCGACACCATCTGTGTGCGCCTGCATGGAAAGCTCGCGCCCGGCGTGCACGCGCGAGACGTCGGTTTCGTGCTTGCCCACGGATTCTCGTCCGACCGCTGGGGCGTGTCGGCCGACTATCGCGTGGTCGAATTCGCAGGCCCTGGCCTGGCCGGACTCTCCATCGCGGATCGCGTCGCACTATGCAACTCGATCACCGAGATCGGCGTCGCCAACGTGGCATTCCCTCCCCCGGCAGGCTCGAAGGAAGGGGTGCACAGCGACCCGGGCGCAGACTATCTCCACGTCATCGATCTCGACCTTTCCGAGATCACCGCGCAAGTGGCACTGCCGGGTGGCCCCGACCGCGCTGCCCCGCTCGAGAGCGTTGCCGGCCAGCGGATCGACCATGCATTCCTGGGCTCGTGCGGATCGGGCATGTACGAAGACTTCGCGGCCGCCGCCACCGTGCTCAAGGGCAGGCGCGTGGCCGCAGGCGTTCGCCTTTTCGTCGTTCCAGGCTCGACTGCCACGGCAATGCGCATGGCACAGGATGGCCTGCAGCAGGTTTTCCTGGACGCCGGCGCCATCCTCCTTCCCCCGGGTTGCGGCCCTTGTGCCGGCGGCGCCATGGCCCCATTGGGGCCGGGCGAAGTGTCGATCTCGACCGCGGCCACCAATCACTCCGGCCGCTTCGGACCATCGGACGGATTGGCCTATCTTGCCAGCCCGCTCACCGTCGCCGCCTCCGCCATAGAAGGCGCAATTGCCCCGGCAGTCCAAGCGGTCAAGGCATAAGGAGACATCGTGAGCGACCTACTGATCAAGACCGGCACGTGCCACGTATTCGGCGACAAGGTGCCCCTGGACGAAGGATTCATCCCTTTCAGCTTCGCCATCGGCCGGGAAACCCGGCCCGAGGTGCTCATACCGCATCTTTTCAAGAGCCTGGACCCGGAATTCCCGGACCGCGTCGCTCCCGGCGACATCGTCATCGGCGGAACGCAATTCGCGTGCGGCAAGACCCACGTGCAAGGATTTATCGCGATGGTCGCGCTGGACTTAGGCATCGTCTGCGGCTCCATGCCGTTCAAGGCGATGCGCCGCGCCATCGCGCAGGGATTGCCGGTCCTGACGGGCTTGGAACAACCAGGCTCGTTCGCAAAAACGGGAGACTCGATCGAGGTGAATTTCGCGACCGGCCGTGTCACTAACCTGACCACGGGCGAGGTTCGCCATTGCCCTCCCATGCCGCCCATTCTTCAACCCATCATCCGGCAAGGCGGCACGCAAGGCTACCTCAGGCACTGGCTTGCCACCCATCCTGAAATGGCGGAGCCGCTCTCCCCGGACTGCATGCCTGTTTTTTCTCGCCTAGTGGAAATCGGCGTGGAGGCCAAACATGCCAAGTGATTTAGCGCCGGTCATGATCACGGTAGCGCCCAACGGATCCCGGATACGCAGCACCGACCATCCCAAAGTGCCGGTCTCCCCGCAGGCAATCGCCGCAACGATCGAAGCATGCGTGCTCGCCGGCGCATCGATTGCCCACATCCATGCGCGGGCCGCCGACGAATCTCCGACGCACGAAGTGTCCGTGTTCCGCGAAATCGTCGACGAAACCAGACGGCGGTGCGACGCCGTACTCCAGCTTTCCCTCGGGACGCGGGGGTTCACCCCGGAGCAGGCCGTTGCGCCGCTCGCACTATTTCCGGAGATGGTGTCGCTGCCGCTGCGGCTCAACGGTCCGGATCCGGGCGAAGCCAAACGCATGGTCCATGCCATGGCGGCCAAGGTCCACGCCAGCGCGGCCATTCCCGAAATGAGCATCTACGACGAGGCCATGCTCGACACTGCACTCGAGCTCATCGAGGCTGGCCTCGTCCGACCGCCGTATTGCTTCGGCCTCGTCCTGGGCACGCCGGATTCCTTCGAACAAGGCGCCCGCAAACTCATGGACCTGGCGGCAGCCCTGCCCGAGGGAGCGCTCTGGTGGTGCGCCAAAGGCGGCAGGTATCAGCTGGAGTTGCGCGCACTGGCCATCTCCCTGGGGGGACATGTGCGAGTGGGGTTCGAAGACTCCATTCTCGCCTTCGATGGGAATGGACTGGCGGTAGACAACGCCGACATCGTGAGGCGGATCGCCGATTTGTGCAAAGCCATGGGCCGCACCATCGCCACCCCGGCCCAAGCGCGCGCCATGCTCGGCGCCCCGGAGACATCCGGCCGGTAGCCATCTTCCACATTTCACACTTTCACAGGAGACAGCACAATGAGCCGTTCGACGCATTTCGCCCTCGGTATCGTCGCCGCGCTGGTCGGCGCCATGGGCGCCCCGGCGTCCGCGAGCGACAGCTACCCCAACCGCCCGATCAAGATCGTCGTCCCCTTCGCCCCGGGCGGCTCCACGGACTTCGCGGCCCGGCTCATCGGCGAGAAGCTGACGCAGCGCCTAGGGCAAAGCGTCGTCATCGAAAACCGTCCGGGCGCGGGCGGCAGCATAGGAGCGAGCTATGCTGCGCGCTCCGAGCCCGACGGCTACACCTTGTTCGCGGGCCACGTCGGCACGTTGTCGATCAATCCGTCTCTCTACAAGAAACTGCCCTACGAACCGGAAAAAGACTTTATTCCCATATCGGCCGTCGTCACCGCGCCTCTCGTGCTGGTGACCAACCCCAAGTCCAACATCCAGACAGTCTCGCAGCTGATCGAAAAAGCCAAGCAGTCGAAGAGCGGCCTGACCTACTCCACTGCCGGAGCAGGTTCAGCGGCCCACTTGGCGAGCGAACTGTTCGTCGACATGACGGGCATACCAGCCACGCACGTTCCCTACAAAGGCGCGTCGCTGGCCACCAATGCCGTCGTTGCCGGCGAAGTGGACTTTACCTTCGGCGGCCAGGCTCCCAGCCAGCCCTTGATTGCCGCGGGGCGCTTACGCTCCCTGGGGATCACCGCCATGGAACGGTCGCCCTCCGCTCCGTCCGAGCCGGTGATCGCCGAGACCGTCAAGGGCTATGAGGTCCAGAACTGGCATGGCATCGTCGTGCCTGCCGGTACGCCGGCAGCGATCGTGGATCGTCTCAATAAGGAAATCACGAATATCTTGAAGACGCCTGAGGTACGGGCCGACCTCGCCAAGCACGGCTACGAAGCCATCCCGATGAGCAGCGAAGCATTTGGCCGCCTCATCGCGTCCGAACGCAAGAAGTGGAAAACGGTCATCGAACGAGCGGGATTGTCCTTGGAGTAAGAGCGAGCGTGCCCCCCGGTTGCCGGACTGCCCAGCCTGCACGGGGCTGGGCGCCAGCTTGGCATGCGGGAGCCTGATCGATTTCAAGCGTTCGACGCACACGCACGCCAAAAAAAAGGTTCATCGCAGAATAACGTGGAGCGATCCGAATAGATTTCGTACTCTTGAGGCCGGTTTGAGGCGTTCAGAAGAGGTTGACGATGCTGGATCGCAAGCTGTTGGAGTCCCTGGGCGGCTGGGAGGGCTATCGGGTGGATCGCGTGGTGTGGCCCGAGGGCGATGGGCGCACGGTGTCGCTGTATCTCAAGCCCACGGCCAAGGTGATGCATTGCGAGCAGTGCGGCGCGCGCTGCCGCCAGGTGCACGAGACGACGGTGCGACGCGTGCGGGACCTGCCCTTGTTCGAGTATCGGGTGGTGCTGCATGTGCCGCGACGGCGGCTCTGGTGTGAGCAGTGCGGCGGCCCGCGCCTGGAGCGGCTCAGTTGGCTGGGCCGCTATCAGCGTGTGACGGACCGGCTGGCGCAAGCCTGCAGCCAACTGCTGCAATCGAGCAATGTGCAGGCGGTGGCCCGGTTCTTTGACCTAGGCTGGCACACGGTCAAGGCGGTGGACAAGGCGCGACTGCGTGCGTCGATCCAAGAGCCGGACTGGTCGCGTATCGAATACTTGGCGATGGATGAGTTTGCCCTGCACAAGGGTCATCGTTATGCCACCGTCGTGGTCGACCCCATCAGCCGTCAGGTGTTGTGGATCGGACTGGGCCGCTCGCGCGAGACGGCCCGCGCCTTCTTCGAGCAACTGCCCGAAGGCGCCGCCCAACGCATCAAGGCGGTGGCCATCGATATGACTACGGCCTACGAGCTGGAAATCCGCGAGCACTGCCCGCAAGCCGAGGTCGTCTATGACCTGTTCCATGTCGTGGCCAAGTACGGCCGTGAAGTCATCGATCGGGTACGCGTCGATCAAGCCAATCGACTACGGCAAGATCGCCCGGCGCGCCGCGTCATCAAGTCCAGCCGCTGGCTGCTGCTACGCAACCGGGACAACCTGGATAGCCCGCAGCGCGTGCGGCTCGACGAGCTGCTGCGGGCCAATCAGCCGTTGCTGACCGTCTACGTCCTGCGCGACGAGCTCAAGCGGCTCTGGTTCTACCGCCGGCCCGCCTGGGCTCAACAGGCCTGGGACCACTGGTGCGAGCAGGCCGAGCAAAGCGGCATTGCCGCCCTCAATACCTTCGCCCAGCGACTCAAAGGCTACCTGCACGGCATCCTGGCCCGATGCCGACACCCCTTGAACACCAGCATCGTCGAGGGCATCAACAACACCATCAAGGTCATCAAGCGCCGCGCGTATGGCTACCGCGACCAGGAATACTTCTTCCTGAAAATCCGTGCCGCCTTCCCCGGTAATGCTCGATGAACCAAAAAAAAGGGAGTGCCCTTGAACAGGGACTCCCTTTTCTTTTTTGCCCACGGGGTGGAACCCCATGGAACCAGAACCTGGAGCGGGAAACGAGTCTCGAACTCGCGACCTCAACCTTGGCAAGGTTGCGCTCTACCAACTGAGCTATTCCCGCGTTTACTTCGTTCACTGCACCCCGAAGGGGCGCCGCGCAAAGTGAAGAATCAAAATTATACACACTTTCTCTCGCGCACAAACTGCGGTACCTGGCTCTTTCTTCGTTACCCATCACTGCCTTAACCGGTGCGAAGCGCTCCTTGCGAAGCGAGGGGTAGTTCCGGGCCGAGCACGGCCGCTGCGTCCTACCCAACCCACAACGCTTACGTGTGCATGAGCGCCAACCATTGCCACTTTCTCGTTTCATCAGGAAAGAACGGTGGCATCTCTGGTTCTCTTGGCGTTCACCCCGCTTGATGCTGTTCATATATACGAATATTACTTCTAAATACTGAACTCTTTCATTGTCTAGTACTCCCGGGCAGGTGCCTGCTCAATGCTCTCCCGCAACCTTCACCCACGGTAAGCCCCATGCTCAATTGCCGTTTTCGCGTGCGCATGATCCTCAAAGCGTTTACGCATCCCGTTTCGCTCGTCCGATATTCCGTGTTGGCCCTCGCGCTGACATCGAATCCCCCGGTCCACGCTCAAGATTTCCCGACCCGCCCGGTCCGCATCGTCAACCCGTATCCAGCTGGCGGCACGCTCGACGCCGCGATTCGTCTGATCGCCCAGAAAATGACGGAAGACTTGGGGCAGCCGGTGTTGGTGGAAAACCGAACGGGTGCAGGCGGCCTGATCGGTCTGTCGACCGTGGCGAAGGCACCTCCCGACGGCCACACCATCGTCGCGGTCGCCAACAGTTTCGCCGTGTATCCGGCTGTGCGCACGGACCTCCCGTACGACACCGTCAAAGATTTCAAGCCCGTCACGTTCGTGGGGTCCACGCCGCATATTCTTGCGGTCCCGTCCACATTGCCCGCGAATTCCGTGAAAGAATTGGTGGCACTGGCCAAGGCCAAACCCAAGTCAATCAGCTATGGAACAATCGGGGAAGGCAGCTACTCGCACTTGGTCGGAAAAGTCTTCGAAGAAATGGCCGGAGTGGAGCTGATGCAAGTGCCGTATCGTGGCTCGGCCCCGACCATCACGGCGGCAGCCTCGGAGGAAATTTCGATGGTCTTCGGCAACTTTCCCGAGATCATGCCTCTGGCGAAAGCGGGCCGCCTGAAGGCCTTGGCGATCGCGACTGCGCAGCGTTCCCCCCTGGCTCCCGAGATCCCGACCGTGGCTGAAGCCGGCTACCCCGGGTTTACGTCCTTGTCCTGGTACGGATTCATGGCACCGGGCGCCACTCCCGCGACGATCGTCGACAAACTTCAGCAGTCCGTGGCGCGTGCGCTGACAGATCCGGCCGTCAAGAGCCGCTTCACGGAGCTCGGCGTCGTGCCTGGCGGCGATAGCCCCTCACAATTCGCCGCGTTCCTGCAAGAACAAATGGCCACGTATGCGCGAATTGCGAAAGCGGCGAACATCACCATGACCGAGAAGTGAGCTCACCGCCTCGCCGGCATCTTCTTGTTATTTCGTCGGAGTCTGGCTCAGCCAGGCTTCGACCCGTGCAGCGATCTTCTCGGTTTCCCGTTCGATAACAAACATGTGCCCATGTCCCGGCAATTTCCAGTCGCGCTCGAGAAAGAGGACGGGAACGCCAAGCGCTTTCGCGGTTTCTTCCACCCGATCCGGCGGCACTGTTTTGTCAAGTTCGGCTGCGACGAAAAGCACGGGCACCCTACGGCCCCAGATCTCGCGCCGCCCGGGATCGACTCTCAGCTCTCCCGTAAGACCGACTGCCGCGTTGCGAACCTTCGGCCCGTAGGCGACGAGCGAGGAGAAGTAATTGTCGAACGCCTCTTTGGGAAAGCGATGAGAACTGGCGAACCGATCCTGAGCACCTTCGCGCGGGGTACTCGTCGGCACGCCCATGGGCGCGGGCACCGAGCCTGCACGAACGCTCTCCGTCGATGCCGGAGCCATAGCGGCAAGCGCGCGAACCAGCTCAGGCTCGCGCTCGGCCAACTTGAAGGCGAGCGCACCTCCGATACTGTGCCCCACGAGCGCGGCGGGCCCCACGCGTTTCAAGAGCGCTTGGAGCGTATCGACCAACTCCACCGGAGAATCTTCCACATTCCGAGGGTGGACGCCTGATCGACCGACCCCCGGCCAATCCACGACATAGACGTCCCAGCCGGCCTGGGTAAACAGAAAGGCCCATCCAGGACGGCCATCGGGCGTTGTCGTCCATCCCGTTCCGGTGTGGGAGCCTCCGTGAATCAAGATGACCGGCCCCTTCTTCTGGAGGGCCGCCGCGTCCGCACGCCAATGCTGAACGTACATGGGCGTCGTCGTAGCCTGCATGAAAAACTCGGTCATTGGCGCTGTCGCCCCGGCTCTCGACAGAGTGGGAACCGCACTCAGAACCCCGGCCGCAACGCATAACGATGCGACTTGAAGCGCGACTCGGCTGTCCAATCTACGCATGAACATTTCTCCAAAAAAATAGCGAGACGTTGAAATCACAACGGTTCGCGCTGGACGCGCGGGGCCGATTCATCAGCGCAAGGCAATCCTCAGCATGGCGCCGAGCGCCTCCATGAATTCGTCGCAGTTCTCCGCCTGGAACTGATGGGCGGCGCCGGGTATGACGCAAACGCTTAGTTGCGGACAGACCGATCGAAACGCTTCGATGTCTTCTTCGGATACGACGCCGCTGGCCCCCGCCACGATGAGTGACACGTCCGCCCGGGTAAGCTTGAGGTCCTCGAAAGGATCCTGCTCATGGAAATCGCGATAGGCGACTTCCAAGGCACGCAGATCGCACGTGCCGCCCCACTCCGCACGCTGCCGCAACAGGGGTTCCGGCCAGCGTGCCACGCCTGGCGACCGCAAGTACGCCTCGCCCTCGCCTCGCTTGCATGCTTCGACCAATTGACGCGAACGCTCCATCGCAATCGGATAAGGCCGCCGTCCGGGTCCGCTCGTTGGCGGATCGAGCATGACCAAACGCTGGACCTTGGCGCCGGATCGGCGAGTCAGGCGCAAAGCGATCCGTGCCCCCATGGAATGGCCGACGATGGTGACTCCGGCCAGCTTCATATCATCGATGAAGGCAGCAAGATCGTCGGCGCAACTGTCAAAGCCGTAGTCGAGGTGATCCCCGCTCTCGGACAATCCGCGGCCGCGAACGTCGAGCAGATAGGTATCGAAAAAGTCCCCAAGTCTCTCGGCGACATGACTCCAAAGAATCGCGGGCGTCACGACGCCTGGCACCACGATGAGCGGCTCGCCCCGACCGCCGAAGCGCAGGTAGTGCTGACGTATGCCGTTGGCCCGGACGTGGGCCCCGTACAGGAAACTCGACATTTTGGTCACCTACGCCCCAAGCACCTATCCCGCGTTCGAACAGCCTTGTCGCCACCGGCGATACTGCAGGCGGACTCCTGCCCCTTCCGCCTTAGACCACATCCGCACCCTCTTGAAGAACTGAAGTTTGGGTAACGGTCAGCAGATTCGTCATCATGGCGGTGAACCCACATACTGCTACCAATTCCAACGCAGCCTCACAGCCCAATAGCGCCACGAGACGGTCGTACGTTTTCGCCCTTGTCCTTCCCGACTGTGAAACCTCCAGGCTGAACTGATAGACGGCTGCCTCGTCCTCTTTGAAGTCAGCGGGCCGTTCGCCTCGTACCAAGGCTTCGACTTTGCGCGGGTCCAAACCGGATTCGACGACGGACTTGAGCGTGGCGAACGTCTCGATATTGCGACTGTCGTGTCGTCCCACCGTCACCAGCACCGCCAAAATGCGAAGTCGCTCTGCGATCCGCAGCCCACAGCGCAACTGCTCGCCCAAGGCGTGCACGCGGTCGGCCATCTCAGGGGAATACAGCATCGCTCGATAAAGGCCGACGAGCCCGCCAGGATGGCGTCGTTCGATCGCTGCTGCCACCTCGCGTTGATGAGGCGTCATGCTTTCAACATTCAGATCCGGGTAGCGCATAAGGTTCTCAGTCGTTGGGGACGGGGAATGCAGAAACGAACCCCTTGAGGAAATCGGGCGGCTCTGCCTGCGAAACATTCAACACCATGCCGAGCGTGGCGTAGTATCCGCAAGTGACCACGAGGTCGATGGCCGCCGCCTTGCCAAAAGCCGCTTCGAACTCCTTGAAAAGCTCGTCCGACACCGTACCTTGGGCGTAGAGACTGGTGCAGAACCGGTATACCAAGGCCTCGTCGTCCGCCATCGTTTGGGGCTCCCGCTGTTCAGCGATGGCATCGATCACCTCCTGGGAAAGGCCGAATTCCCGCGCTTCCATGGCATGAACATGGAACTCGAGTTGGGCCGCCACATGACGCGCCGTAATGATGATGGCGAGTTCACGCAACTTGGCCGAGAACGAGGTGTTGAACCGGCAATACTCACCCAGATATTGAAGACGATCGAGAATTCCCGGCACGTAAACCAAGGGTACGAACGGTCCGGACACGCCTCCCTTGGACGAAACCGAAGGCTTGCGACGTTCTGATACGGCACGCACCACGCGTTTCTGTTCCCAGGACATGTCTTCCGGGGGTATCGGCGGATATCTGGTCATGGCATTACTCTGCTAATTTGTCGGAGGAGCGGCGGCGTTTGCTGTCGTTCAATCGAGTTGAATGTTGGCTTCCTGCGCGATCTTCTTGTAGACGAGAACCTCATTCCGGATATGCTGAGCAAACTGCTCAGGCGTCCCATCATAGATCTTGAAGCCCGCCCGGTGCAGTTTTTCCTGTACGCCGCGATCCTTGAGCGCCTGATTGAAGGCCTCGTTGAGTCGCTTGACGGCATAGTCCGGTGAGCCGGACTTCAACACGATTCCGTACCACGAGCCTCCCAATACCCCTTTGAATCCCTGTTCCTCTATGGTGGGAACATTAGGCAGCTTGGGATCCCTTTCGTTGTCGGCAATACCCAGGATGACGACGCCCGGCTTTTGTCCGATGAGATGCTCCACGGTGGACAGCGGCGCAAAAACGAAATCCACTTCGCCGACGAGCATGTCCTTAGTCGCTTGGGCGAGATCCTTGTACGGAACCCCCATGAACTCCACTCCGGCAGCGCTGGAGAGCATGAGCGCAGAGAAATGAGCGGGCGATCCGATGCTCATACCGTACTTGATCCCTCCCGGATTCTTCTTGGCCAGTGCCTGCAACTCGCTGACGTTGTTCACGCCCAGGGACGAACGAGCCGCAAGCACATATCGGCTGGAAGCGACCAGGACGACAGGAGTGAAGTCTTTCTCCGCGTTGTACGGCAGATTCTTCTTCGTGGCAGGGTTGAGCGATAAGGTGGAGGCCGACGCTAGAAACAAGGTATATCCGTCCGGTTCCGAACGCGCTGTCCGTCCCGCGGCGATCGCGGTGTTGGCACCCGGCACGTTGTCGACCACGACCGGTTGACCGAGAATCTCGCTCACTTTATCGGCAATGGGACGCGCCAGCACGTCTGTCGGCCCCCCCGGGCTGCTCGTGACGAGCAGCTTCAACGTCCTCGTCGGGTAACTCTGCGCGCTGCTTACGACGGGGAACAGCGCACAGCACAGTACCATGACGCCCAGCAGCCCGATGAGGCGCGAACTCAGCACGCCCCCCCCTTTCATCACCGCCTCACTACTCATCGTATAAACTCCTTCGGATCAGATTGATTCGTTGACAAACGAAATACCGAGAAAACTGCATTCGCCGCAGGGTGCAGGTGCACGTTGCGCTATCGAATCACTTCGCTCCCTTGAGCCGCTGCCACACCCCCTTCAAACGCGACACGTTTTCCGTTTCGCCTTCCTCTACTGAAACGGGCTCCGGCCCTTGCAGCTCTTTGACGAATGCATCGAAGAACCGATCGCTCATCATTCGGGCAGCCGAGTCCACCAGACGGGCGCCGATCTGGGCCAGCTTTCCGCCCACGGTCGCTTCGCTGCGGTACTGCAGCAGGGTGCTGTTGTGATCGATTTCAACCAGTTCGACCTGCGCCCCACCTCGCGCGAACCCAGCCGCGCCGCCCGCGCCTTCGAAAATCAGCGAGTAACCTTTCGGCGGCTTCGCATCCGTGATTTGCATCGTGCCCTTGAATTTCGCTTTGATGGGTCCGATGGCGGCCTGCATGGTGACTTCGTACTTGCCATCCCCAAGCTCGGTGATGCTTTCACAACCCGGCACGCTCGCCTTGAGTACCTCTGTGTCGTTCAACGCACCCCACACCACTTCTCGTGGCAACGGCAACTGTCTTTCCCCAACTATTTGCATTGCGCTCTCCTGGAGCCGCCGACGACGATCGGCGGCTTTCTTTCAATTTGCGGTTTCGAGTCCTACGATGACGTCCTGCGCCGGACAAACGTCCGCATACTTGCTCGCCATGTCAAAAAGATTGATCGCATGCGATGCCTGGATCCGGTCATACACGGCGTCGTAGGGCACTGCGACCCGATAGTTCAGGAAAGAGGCGTCGACGACGGTCGCGCGTACGCAGCCGCTGGTCGAGCATCCAGTCACAACCAAGGAATCCACGCCCAGATGCACGAGGTAGCTTGCGAGCGGCGTACCGGCAAATGCGCTCGCATGCACCTTGGGCAGGAGCAGCTCGCCCGGCTCAGGCGCGATTTCACGAACGATTTCGTACCCTTTATCGTCGACCTCCAATACGGCCGGCATCTTCGCCGCCAGTCCTCCCGAATCGTAGGAAGTCTTTTTCGCGACGATGGGATAAATGACCGGCAGCGATTTGGCGCGAAATGCCCGAATAAGCTCAGCAATGCGGGGAATTGCCGACCACGCATATTCGCCGCATGCGGTGCGATACTCTTTCATCGCGTCCAGGATGGGAACGCTCGAGGAACCGCTCGTCCGGTACTGCACGTCGATGACTAACAGCGCCGGACGCTTGCCGAGCCCCATGGGCTTGCCGAAGCCAACCACCTTGTAGATTTCGAGGTCCGATTCCGAGAGGAGTCCATTCCAGGGGTAACTCATCGACCTGCTCCCTGAGCCAAACGATCCGCAGGAGATTGCAGTTCAGGTACGACGACGCGCCCTTCGTCCAGAATCTGAAGATCATCGAGCCACAAGCTGCAACCCCGCATCGGCAGATCCATGTGGCAAGGCGTGTCGTTGTCGCCGCCCAGTTCCGAGTTCGGCCCTGTCGAGAACAATACATTGCCGTAAAACGCCAGGGCGTTCATGACGTATTCCTTGCTCGGATCCCGAGATGCGGCGAACTGGTCCCAGCGCGCGCGCTCGTTCAAGCCGAAGCCGATGTGCGCAATCGCAAACCCTCTCGGATCCTGGAAACTTGCGATGTAGTTACGGATGAGTTCGGCGCTGGCGCCTTCTCCGGTAATACTGGTTATGTACCCGTTCTCGATGTTGAAGGTCACCGGAGACTCGACATAGCGCTTAAAGGCGCAAATGACGTCGCCCGGGGCGAGCACGACCTTGCCGTTGACCTCGCCGTCGTTCCCCTGCGTAAAGACGAACCCCGACGGGAAATGGTCCCAGCGCCCCGGCTCGTCCGTGTAGCCGTACTCGGCAATGGCGGTGTATTGCGAGAGGCCATAGGTCACGTCAGTACCATGCTTGGACGTGAAGCGAAGCTTCTTGGACTTGAGAATCAGATCCCGTGCCAGCTCGCACCGACGACGCAAGTCTTCGGTGGGGAACATTTGCTTGAGAATGTGCAACGGCTCCGCAATACGGAGTATGCGCGTTCCCGCGGCCTGAATTTCCAGCTGCTCCGCGGAGAACAGCAATCCGACCAGATCGACCACCATGTCGGCCTTCTTGCACGTCTCGAGAGCAAGGGCATGCCCTACCAGGGGATGACGCCCCATGACTGCCGCCGCAACCGGCTGAGTTCGTGAAACGCTCAGGTTCATGGCCCTCGCTCCCAATCGGCCGAGTGCCATCATCAGCGCATGCACGTGCCCGAGCAACTCACCCGGCGCACTCAATACAACGACGTTCTCGCCCGCTTTGACCTTGCACAAACGCATTACATCTTCGAATACAGCCAGCGCTTCCGCATCGACGACAAAGTCCGACACCATTAACCTCCCGAAACGTCATGCTCGCCGAAAAGAACGGCCAAGCACGGAATCCTCACGTATGAACCATTCAATGCCTTTGACACGAAGATGCATCCCGTATCAAGGTGGAAATCCTGTCCGGGGACAACGGCAAGTCCCGGATACAGACGCCGAGCGGCCGCAATGCGTCTTCGACGGCGTTGGCCACGGCTCCAGCAACGGCGGCGATCCCCCCTTCACCAGCGCCCTTGACGCCGAGCGGATTGTTCACCGCCGGAGATAGCTCGAGGCTAATCGCCTCCACGTAGGGGAAATCCGTTGCCGTAGGAAGCAGGTAATCGGCAAAGCTTCCGCTCAAGAGCTGTCCTGTCTCGTCGTAGACCAAATGCTCCAGCAGCGCCCCGCCCAGGCCTTGAACCGAGGCGCCGATGGTCTGGCCATGAACGATCTTCGGGTTGAGCATGCGGCCAACGTCTTCGACGGTCAAAAACCTCAGCACTTCGACAAACGCGGTTTCGGGATCGATGGCAACGTGCGCAAGCTGAACGCCAAAGGTGTAGGTCAGCTCACTGCTGGAATAGACGGCATCCGCCTCGAGCGCTTCCCGCAGCTCCGGATCCGTCGCCGCCTCAGCAGCAAGGTCCGACAGCGAAGCGATATGCCGCCCGGTTTCTGCTATGAACAGCGCGCCTTCCTTCCACTGCAGCGCCGCAGGTTCGATCCCCCGACGCTTGGCGAGCAGGCCTGCGACTTGTTCACGAAGTTTCTTGCTCGCCAGCACGATGGCGCTGCCGCCCATCACCGCCGATCGGCTGTGATAGGTTCCCCACCCTTTCTTGACGTAGGTCGTGGAGCCATGGAAAACGTCGATGCGGTCCATGGGTACGCCCAGCTCACCAGCCAGGATTTGAGCATAGACCGTCTCGTGCCCCTGCCCCATCGTTGAGGTTCCCGTATAGAGATGGACCCGACCGTTCTCGGCCACGACCAGCCGCGCCGCTTCGCTGGGCCCGCCCCCGCTAGACTCCACGAAGCAGCCGATGCCAACGCCGTGCAACCGGCCCTCGACTTCTTTGCCACGCAACGACGCCAGCGATTCGTATGAAAACTCATCAAGGGCTCGCCGCATGACGCTCGGATAGTCGCCGGTGTCGTAGTAAGCGACAGGGCCGCCCGGGACCATCGCGCCCGCATTCCACGGCATTTGTTCTGGCCGGACGAGGTTGCGCATCCGGAACTCCGCCGGATCGATGCCCAAATCCTTCGCCGCCAGGTCCACGATTCTTTCCCGGAAATAACTGGACTCGTAACGACCAGGCCCGCGATACGAACCGAACGGCGTCTTGTTGGTCAGCACCGTGCGAAGCGTAAACGCGGCGTTCTCGATCCGATACGGGCCACACATGAACTGCAGGCACTTGCCCGGCGCAACCCCGCCGTTGGGCCGAATATACGCGCCCATGTCCACCATCACGTCGCCGCGCAAGGCAAGAATCCGCCCATTCTCGTCCACGGCGATTTCCACGGTGCATTGCATCTGGCGGGAATGGTTGGTCGCCACCAGATGCTCCGCCCTGTCCTCGATCCATTTGACCGGACGGCCGCAATGCATCGCCGCATAAGGGATCAGGAAATCCTCGGGATAAAACTCCCCGCGGACTCCGAATCCTCCTCCGACGTCGACTTCGATCATTTCGACATCGGTTTCCGGGAGGCCAAGCATTTTCGCGAGAACCTCGCGGTTCTTGAAGGTCAGCTTCGTCGCCCCCCAAACCCGCATTTTTCTGCCTTCTGCATCCCATTCCGCCACGAGGCCGCGCGTCTCCATGGGCGTAGCCGTGTGGCGATGGACACTGAAAGTCTCCTTGCGGACGTACGCAGCACGCGCGAACGCAGCCTCGACGTCGCCTTTGCGCACGACGTCCTGACTGGCGACGTTGGTTCCGACAGCCGGATGAACGAGCAACTCGTCCCTCACGGCCACATCCATGTCCACGACCGGATCCAGGTATTCGTAGTCGATCTCTATGAGTCCGGCAGCGTCTTCCGCTAAATACCGGGACTTGGCGAGCACGACTGCGACGGGTTCGCCGACGTAGACCGTACGCTCGACGGCGAGCGGCTTCTGCAGAAACCGATCCTGTCCCTGCAACCGCGTAAACTCCGACATGGGGATGGGCTGCAACTTATCCCTGAGCTCGTCGGGACCCAACACCGCGAACACTCCTGGAGCGCTTCGGGCCGCGCTAACGTCTACGCTCCGGATAGCGGCGCAGGCATATGCGCTGCGCACAACCATGGCATGCAACATGCCGGGCCGGACCACGTCGTCGACGAAGCAGCCCTTGCCCGTGATGAACCGTTCGTCTTCGCGGCGTTCAACGGCGCGTGCTACGTCCTGCGTACTCATTGAGTCCCTTTCAACCCGGATGTCTCGGCGATAGCCGTGTAAAGTTGGATCTCGCGATTGATACGCGCCGCCGACTCTGCAGGCGAATTGCCTTCGGCCTCGATGCCCAGACGAGTGAATTGCTCCTTCACTTCAGGAGCCTGGAGCGCCTTGGCAACGGCTTGTTGGAGCTTGAGCACAATCTCGGGCGACGTGGCATGATGGACGCCCAGCGCAGCGAAAGCACTCGTTTCGAAGTCTTTCTTGCCGGTTACTTCGGCCACGGTCGGCACGTCAGGCAACGCGGGGTTGCGCTTCTTCGTCGTTACGGCGACTGCCACCGCGCGCCCATCCTTGTGCATGGGCACGATGGTTGCGGTATCGGAGGCCAAGAGATCCGTATCGCCGGACATCATCCCCAACGCTGCGGGCCCGGCTCCCTTGTATTGCACCGAGAGCATCTCCAGCCCGAGCTGCTGGTTCAAGTAGTCCATTTGAAGCTGCCAAGCAGGTCCTGGGTGCCCGTACGAAAGCGAGGGCTTGCGGGTTTTCGCCAGCGCGATCACTTCGGAGAAGGTCTTGGCGGGAAGGTCCTTGCGCGCCGCGATCACGAGCGGATAAGAGCCGAGAATCGTGACCGGCGTAATGTCCTGCGGCTTATAGGGCAGCTTGGCGAAGACGATATGGTTGAAAACCATCGGCGAGCTCCCGCCGACCAACACCGTATAGCCGTCCGGCTGGGCTTTTAGCACGGTTTCGACAGCGATCACGCCGGAAGCGCCCGCCTTGTTCTCGACGATGACTTGATGTCCGAGGTCCTTGGAAAGCTGGGTAGCGACGACGCGCGCCAGGATATCCGTGGCTCCGCCCGGCGCGAAGGCCACGACGAACCGGATGGGTTTGTTGGGATAAGTCGCAGCGGCGCCTTGGGCATGCGCTGACACATGCAGCGTCAGCAACGCGACACCGAGCACCTTCATGGTTGCGGGTACGAATTTCCACATACTCTTATTCCTTCGGGTTTGATGCACATTGAGAGACTTCGAGGACCGCATCGATAATGGGGATATACCCGGTACACCGGCATATGTTCCCCGACAACGCGTCTCGAACCTGGTCAGCGGTCGGATGGGGACACCGCTTCAGAAAGGCCGTTGCACTCATCAACATTCCTGGCGTGCAATAGCCACACTGCAAGGCATGGTGTCTCCGGAATGAGGATTGCAAGGGCGTCAGCTCCCCATCCAAAGCGAGCCCCTCTACTGTAGTAACCTGCCGTCCCCCTGCCTGTACGGCGAACATTAGGCAAGAGCGCACCGCTTCCCCGTCCATCATCACGGTACAGGTCCCGCAGACGCCATGCTCACAACCTATATGCGTTCCGGTCAGGCCCAGTTCGGTTCTGAGGAAGTCCACCAACGTCATGCGCGGCTCAACCTCGGTGCATACGTCCTTGCCATTTACCGTCAGGCAAACCCTTATTTTTTCAGCCATGATTCCCCCGAAGCTCGGGAAGCGCCTGCAGAATCGCCCGCCGCGTCATCACGCGCACGAGATCCCGCCGGTACTCCGCGCTTGCGTGCAGATCCGATCTCACCTCCACGGCCTCCGTTACGACGTCGAGGATGCCTTCGACATGCTGGACGCTCGGCACGCTTCCCACGAGATGCGCTGCCGCCTCGTAAACCACCACCGGCATCTCCGTCGCTCCAAAAATCACTATCCGCGCGCATTCAATGCATCCGCCGGCGTCGACATCGAGAAGCACGACGGCCCCCGCAATGGCGAAATCCCCGCGGCGCCGGGTCATCTTCTGATGCCCCCAGCGACGGCGCTCGGGCCAGGGCGCGAAACGCACCTCCGTCACGAGTTCGCCCGGCTCCAAATTGGTCGAGAAGATCCCGCACGCAAAATCCTCAGCCCGGACCGTACGGCTCGATCCCAGCTTGCTCAATACGAGCTGAGCGTCGCAGGCGACGCACAGCGCTGGCCAGTCGCCAGCCGGATCGGCATGCGCCAGACTTCCCCCTATCGTTCCGCGGCTCCGGATGGGCATGTGTGCGACGCCCTCCATCGCGGCGGACAACAGCGGGAATTTGCTGCGAACCAGCTCGCTATGCTCAAAATCGCTATGCGTCGTCATGGCACCGGCAACCAAGGTGCCGTCCTGCTCCAAGCGAATGCCCCGCAACGAACCGATGCCTCCTAGGTCAAGCAAGGTGCCCGGCGCCGCCAAGCGTAGGCTCATCATCGGCACGAGACTCTGCCCACCAGCGATGGGCCTGACGTCCTCCGGAGACGCTCGAAGCATCTGCAGTGCCTCGTCGAGGCTGCGAGGCCGGAGATAGCGAAATTCCTGGGGTTTCACGCTTCCACCGCTTCCGGATCGTCGATGGGTACCGAGGTCGCGTCGTACGAAAAGATCCAATCACGCAACCGCACCTGGGCGTCCCAAGCGTTTGACAGGAACTCCTTGGCCTCTTCATCGCTGTTGAAGCTCGACACCCGGAAATATTTGACGTTGTCGTTGGACAATTGAACGACTCGCGTCGCCCGCTCCACGCGCGCGGCTTCATAGCTTCGGAGCGCGGCCGGAATGTCATGTGCGTACGCTTCCAGGCACCGACCCAAAACGTACCCGTCCTCGATGGCCATGTTGGCACCCTGTCCGTGATAAGGCAGCATGGAGTGGCACGCGTCACCCAACAACGTAATGCGGCCCACCGACCAGCGTTGCAGCGTTTCGCGCGTGAACAGCCCCCACTTCGTCGGATTTTCGGCGTTGGCGATAACGGTTTGGATCTCCTCGTGCCAACCCGCAAAGTCCTTGGCAAGTTCTTCTCTGGAGCCCGGAACGACCCACGACGACTCGGTCCATTCATCCCTGTCGAGATGGCCGACGAAGTTGATCAACTCGCCGCGCCGGATCGGATAGAGACTGATGTGGGCGTCCCGTCCGATCCACGTCTCGCCCTTGCGCTGCCACATCGACTCCGGAAGACGATCGACGGGAACGGTCGCCCGCCACACGACGCACTTCGTGAACTTGGGCTCGTCATAGCCGAACAGCTTTTCGCGGATCTTCGAGCGAATGCCGTCAGCGCCGATCAGAGCATCGCCGGTAACGACCTCTCCAGACTTGAGCCGCACGGAAACGGAGTTTTCGTCCTGCGCAACATCTACGCACTCCGCATTCAACTGAATGGTGCAACGAGGTTCCCGCTTGCACGCATCCACCAACGCCTGGTGGAGGTCGGCGCGATGCATGTTGATGTGCGGAAAGCCGTACTTGGCCACGACCTCCGAATTAGCCATCGGTCGCTTCGGACCAACACCCGAATCCCACATGCGCAGCTCACGCTCTTTGGGGATATAGCACGCACTTTCATACGCCTCACGCAACCCCAGCGCGTGCAGTACGCGAACGGCGTTGGGGCTGTTCTGCAGACCGGCCCCCACCTCTCCGAGCTGGGGAGCCCTTTCCATGAGATGTACGGCAAAGCCTTTCCTAAGAAGTGCCAAAGCCGCCGTAAATCCGCCGATGCCGCCACCGACGATGAGAATTCGAGTGTTACTGTTCATATCAAGTCTTTAGTCCGTCGTAAGTTCGGAGCCGCCGATCGCAAGGCTCAACCCCTGAGGGTCGGCTTGCTCACCGGTTTCCAATTTTTTCTTGAGCGCCAACAGTCGTTGGGCGAATTCGGAAAGGCGAGGCCCAACGCGACTCGTCGGGCCCGCGAGAGAGATGGTTATCACTTCGTCGTGCAACAGCACCGGCACGGCAACTGCGTCGAGATCCGGGGAATACTCCCCGGCCGCGATGACATAGCCCTGCTTCCGCGCCGTTTCTATCTGGCGGAGCAAGGTCTCTTTTGACGTAATCGTTTTCTCGGTCTGGGCCTCAAGAGACTGGCGCTCCAACCAATGGCGAAGCTCTCCATCGTTCATGGCGCACAAAAGCGCCTTGCCGTTCGCGGTCGAGTGCAGAGGGCGGACATCCCCGGGCTTGGCCGCGTACCGCACCGGGTTCAGGCTGTCCAGCGTATAGATGTACTGAAGCAAGTCCCCTTGGCGCTTGCTGACCGTAACGGTCTCATTGCACTCGTTCCTCAACGCTTCCAAATCTGCGGCAATGCGGGCGAGGAACGGATCGTTGTCGACGATCGTCTTGGCCAGGCTATAGATCCGGCGATTCGGATACAGCTCCTTGCGACGCCCAAAGCTGTAGAGATAACCCCGCTGAAGCAGTGTTTGCACGATCCCGTGACAACTGCTTACCGGCAGATCACAGCGCGTCGCGAGATCCCGCAAGCTCAACTGTCGTTTTGCGGCCTCGAAGGCCTCGAAAATCATCAAAGCTCGGTCTGCGCCACGGACGGTAGTGTTCATTTTCAAAGTTCCAGAAGTTCAAGTCGAAGCATCTAAACGGTTCAGGCTCAGCCGGCGATCACAGCCGGCGCCCCGCGCAAATCTACACACCCTGAGGCAGCCCGACCATGACCTTCCCCACAAACGTCTGACTCTCGACCGCTTTCAGGCGACGAACCGCTTGCAGTTATCGACAACGTCGTTCTGTGTTCAGAATGCAGAAATTCTATTCGTATATTCGAACTCAATCAAGACATTCCACGCACAAAACGTCGCGAATGAATCAACCCAGACCGACGCTCAGGCTCGCCCCGCCCCGGGGCGAAGGTCGCCACACCTCGAAACCAGAAGACTTAGATGACGAAGGACGGCGACATGAACAGGCCGGCAGGCGGGCGCCCGCGTGTTGTTCAAAGAGAATCGGCTTCGCCTGGAGTGAAATCGAGGCAGCGCCGCGAATGCCGGCGTAAGCCGACTCCGCAGGCAAGCGCGCAAGCCGCACGAAAAAGGCGTTGTCCGCGACGACCATGGCCGAGACGCGTCTGTATTGACCCAGCGGAACCTGCACAGGTTATGCCGCTAAAGCGTATGCGTATGCCTCGGCTGGGGTTTTCATTCCGAGCGCCTGGTGTGGACGCCGGTCGTTGTAAAAGCGTATCCAGTCGCCGATCACGCGGCTGGCATGCTGGATGGTTTCGAAGCGATGCCGATGCACGCACTGTTCCTTGAGCGTGCGGATCACGCGTTCAACCATGCCGTTCTGCTGCGGACAATGTGGCGTGATGAATTCCTGGCGCAAGCCGTAGCTGCGCACCAGCGCCGTGTAGCTGCGCGAGGTAAACACCAAACCGTTGTCCGAGCGCAGCAGGAACGGTGCCGGCACGCGCCCCAGGGTGCCGAAGCGAGCAATCAGGGCGTGTTCCAGCGCGCTGCCGGCGGTGCAGGCCTTACCGCTTCGCGAGAGGTGCCAGCCAAGCAATTCGCGCGTGTGGCAGTCGATCACCAGCGCCAGCGTTGCCCAGCCGTCTCGCCCAGCCCACACGCGGCACAGATCCGTGGACCATCGCTCATTGGGCATCGTCGCCACCGACGGCAGAGCCTGGATACGCGGCCTGAAACCAATGGGCCGCTTGCGGACCTGCCAGCCCATCAACTGGAACACGCGCTGCACCGTGTTCTTGTTGAACCCCAACAGGTGCGCAACCGTCCGGTATCCAAACGAGGGCGACTCCTCGATCATCGCCTTGATCGGTCCGGCGAACTTGGGATCGACCTTGGGCGCGGATTTCACCGGCTTGTAGTACACCGTGCGACGCGGCACACCGTGCGACGCGGCACACCGAACCAGCGGCACAATTTGGCGATCGAGACGGTGATGCCGTCGGCTTGCAGTCCCTGGCGGATCGTCTCGATCACTTCTCGTCCTCGCCCAACAGGGACTGCAATTTTTTTCTGGCGCGCAGCTCCAACATTGCCTCGCCGTACGCTTCTTGGAGATCCTTGAGCTGGCGCTCGTACTGCTCCCGCACATCCTGCGGGTTGGCGCGCAGAGCATTCTCCATGCCCCGCTTGCCGTCATCGACCCACTGTTCCACCTCAGACGGTGACAGGTCGTACTGACGGCTCGCCTCGGCCACCTCAGTCTTGCCCTGAATGATGTCCAGCACCAGCGCGCTCTTGCGCTTGGCTGTCCAGCGTTTGATGTCTTCTTCCATCTTCGTGCTCAACGTCGTTTCCTCAATTATGACGTGAGCAGGTTTTCACTGGGTCATTACACGTCGCCCAAGAAACCAGACGTCTCGCGCGAATGAGATGCGCATAATGCACATGCGGCCACAAGGAACAAGGAAAAAGAGTAAGCGGTAAAGACGAGCGACTATGGAAATAAATCCCTGCCGCTCAGGGAATGTCGTCGCGACAACCCGTTGGAATAAGAACCAAGAACCGCGTGCGGAAAAGAGAAAAGGGGCTTTCGCCCCTTTGCAGCCTGAAGACATTCTGCCTGCAAGCCAAAATTCTGGAGCGGGAAACGAGTCTCGAACTCGCGACCTCAACCTTGGCAAGGTTGCGCTCTACCAACTGAGCTATTCCCGCATGGGCTTCAACCCTCGGCCGACGCCTTCTTTCGAAGACCATCAGCGTTGCGCTGAAGCTCGTATTCTACGACAGTTTTCCTGCGTCGTGCAAGAGGGTTGCCGAAAATTTCCGATCAGTGCTTGAGCACCTCGCCCGCGACCTCGGCCGCGCCGTCCTTGGTGGCAGCCTCGACCTTCGCCGGCTCCTCGTCGGGCAGCGGCGTCGGCGTGGACTCGAGGGCGATCTCGAGCACCTTGTCGATCCACTTGACCGGAACGATCTCGAGCTGGCTCTTCACGTTCTCGGGGATCTCCTGCAGGTCCTTGACGTTCTCCTCGGGGATCAGCACCGTCTTGATGCCGCCACGGTGCGCCGCGAGCAGCTTCTCCTTCAGGCCGCCGATGGCCGTGACCTCGCCACGCAGCGTGATCTCGCCGGTCATCGCCACGTCGGCACGCACCGGGATGCCGGTCAGCGCCGAGACGAAGGCCGTGGTCATCGCGATGCCCGCGCTCGGACCATCCTTGGGCGTCGCGCCGTCGGGCACGTGGATGTGGATGTCGCGCTTCTCGAACATCTCGTCCTTGATGCCCAGGCGACGGGCACGGCTGCGCACCACGGAACGGGCCGCCTCGACCGACTCCTTCATCACGTCGCCCAGCTGGCCGGTGCGGATGATGTTGCCCTTGCCGGGCATCACCGCCGCCTCGATGGTCAGCAGGTCGCCGCCCACCTCGGTCCATGCCAGACCGACCACCTGGCCGACCTGGTTCTCCTTCTCGGCACGGCCGTACTGGTAGCGGCGCACGCCAAGGAACTCGTTGAGGTTCTCTTCGGTGACCACGACCTTGCCCTCGTATTTCTTGAGGGTCAGGCCCTTGACCACCTTGCGGCAGATCTTGGAGATCTCGCGCTCCAGCGAACGCACGCCGGCCTCACGGGTGTAGTAGCGGATGATCCCGAGGATCGCGTCCTCGCGCACCTCGAGCTCGTCCTCCTTCACGCCGTTGTTCTTCATCTGCTTGGGCAGCAGGTAGCGCTGGGCGATGTTGAGCTTCTCGTCCTCGGTGTAGCCCGACAGACGGATCACTTCCATGCGGTCCAGCAGCGCCGGCGGAATGTTCAGCGAGTTCGACGTGGCGACAAACATCACGTCGGACAGGTCGAAGTCCACCTCGACGTAGTGGTCGCTGAAGGTGTGGTTCTGCTCGGGGTCGAGCACTTCCAGCAGCGCCGACGAGGGGTCGCCGCGGAAATCCATGCCCAGCTTGTCGATCTCGTCCAGCAGGAACAGCGGATTGCGCGTGCCGACCTTGGCCAGGCTCTGCAGCACCTTGCCCGGCATGGAGCCGATGTAGGTGCGGCGGTGGCCACGGATCTCGGCCTCGTCGCGCACGCCGCCCAGGGCCATGCGCACGAACTTGCGGCCGGTGGCGCGTGCGATCGACTGCCCCAGCGAGGTCTTGCCCACGCCCGGCGGGCCGACCAGGCACAGGATCGGCGCCTTGACCTTCTCGACGCGCTGCTGCACCGCGAGGTACTCGAGGATGCGTTCCTTGACCTTCTCCAGGCCGTAGTGGTCCTCGTTGAGCACCTGCTCGGCGAAGCCCAGGTCGTGCTTGATCTTGGTCTTCTTGCTCCAGGGCAGGTTGACCAGGGTGTCGATGTAGTTGCGCACCACCGTCGCCTCGGCGGACATGGGCGACATCAGCTTGAGCTTCTTGAGCTCGCTCTCGGCCTTCTTGCGCGCTTCCTTGGGCATGCGGGCGGCCTTGATGCGCTTCTCGAGTTCCTCGAGGTCGGCGCCCTCCTCGCCCTCGCCGAGTTCCTTCTGGATGGCCTTGACCTGCTCGTTCAGGTAGTACTCGCGCTGGCTCTTTTCCATCTGGCGCTTGACGCGGCCGCGGATGCGCTTTTCCACCTGCAGGATGTCGACCTCGTGCTCGAGCTGCTCGAGCAGGCGCTCCAGGCGCTCGGCGACCGGGAACAGGTCGAGGATGGCCTGCTTGTGCTCCAGCTTGAGCGGCAGGTGCGCGGCGATGGTGTCGGCCAGCCGGCCGGCATCGTCGATGCCCGCGATGGAGGTGAGGATCTCCGGCGGGATCTTCTTGTTCAGCTTGACGTACTGGTCGAACTGCTGCGTGACGGCACGGCGCAGTGCCTCGATCTCGGGCGAGGTTTCCAGGCCGGGCGGCACCGGGCGGACCTCGGCGACGAAGTGCTCGCCGTTGTCCTCGATGCGTACGGTGTTGGCCCGCTGCAGCCCCTCGACCAGCACCTTCACGGTGCCGTCGGGCAGCTTGAGCATCTGCAGGATGCTGGAAATGCATCCCACCGGGAACATGTCGTCGGCCTTGGGTTCGTCCTTGCCGGCGGCCTTCTGGGCGACCAGCATGATCTGGCGCCCGGCCTCCATGGCCGACTCCAGGGCCTTGATGGACTTGGGACGCCCCACGAACAGCGGGATCACCATGTGCGGGAACACCACCACGTCGCGCAGCGGCAGCAGCGGCAGTTCGATGGGATCGGGGGGCAAAACGGGATGTCCAGACATCGCTACCTCTCTTTCTCAAGCCCCATGTGAGGCTTGAGCGATTCTTTACAAGACAAGACCAGTCGATTCGGCCTGCAGCGGTGTCCGCTGCGCCTCACGCGCTCGCCTTGGCCTGCTCGCGATACACGAGCAGGGGTTTGGTGTTTTCCTCGATGGTGTGTTCGTCCACCACCACTTTCTGAACGCCGTCCAGCGTCGGCAGCTCGAACATCGTGTCGATCAGCGCCTGCTCCAGAATGGAGCGCAGGCCGCGCGCGCCGGTCTTGCGCTGCAGGGCCTTGCGCGCGATCGACGCCAGCGCCGACGGGCGGATTTCCAGCTCGACCCCGTCCATCGAGAACAGCTTCTGGTACTGCTTCACCAGGGCGTTCTTCGGTTCGGTCAGGATGCGCACCAGCGCGTCCTCGGTCAGCTCGCCCAGGGTCGCGACGACCGGCAGGCGCCCGACCAGCTCGGGGATCAGGCCGAACTTGATCAGGTCCTCCGGCTCGACCTCGCGGAAGATCTCGCTGACCTTGCGCTCGCTCTTGCTCTTGACGGTCGCGCCGAAGCCGATGCCGGACTTCTCGGAGCGGTTCTGGATCACCTTCTCCAGCCCGTCGAACGCGCCGCCGCAGATGAACAGGATGTTGGTCGTGTCGATCTGCAGGAAGTCCTGGTTCGGGTGCTTGCGCCCGCCCTGCGGCGGCACCGAGGCCATCGTGCCCTCGATGAGCTTGAGCAGCGCCTGCTGCACGCCTTCGCCGGAGACGTCACGGGTGATCGACGGGTTGTCGGCCTTGCGGCTGATCTTGTCGATCTCGTCGATGTAGACGATGCCGCGCTGCGCCTTCTCGACGTCGTAATTGCAGTTCTGCAGCAGTTTCTGGATGATGTTCTCGACGTCCTCGCCGACGTAGCCGGCTTCGGTCAGCGTGGTCGCGTCGGCGATCACGAACGGCACGTTCAGCAGGCGCGCCAGCGTCTGCGCCAGCAGCGTCTTGCCGGAGCCGGTCGGGCCGATCAGCAGGATGTTGCTCTTGGCCAGCTCGACGTCGTCCTTGCGCGAGCCGCCGGACATGTGCTTGAGGCGCTTGTAGTGGTTGTAGACCGCCACCGAGAGGATGCGCTTGGCCGCATCCTGCCCGATCACGTACTGGTCGAGGATGGCCTTGATCTCGGACGGCACGGGCAGGTCGCCGCGGCCGGACTTGGTGTCGCCCCCCTCGGCGGGCGCCTCGTCACGGATGATGTCATTGCACAGGTCGATGCACTCGTCGCAGATGAACACCGACGGGCCGGCAATGAGCTTCTTCACCTCGTGCTGGCTCTTGCCGCAGAAGGAGCAGTACAGGACTTTCTCGCTGGAAGAGCCTTTTTTCTCGGGCATGGCGTGCAGGAAAGCTGGGGTTCTGAGGAGGATGATAAGTCAAATGAAAACGGGGCCCGGATCAGGAAAAAGGCCCCGCTGCGCGTCCTGTTTTCGCCCACCAAATACCGCACGGTATCTGCGGCCTGGCGCCAGGAATGACCCGCCGTCCGGCAGGGTCAGGCGCGCTTCTCCAGCACCTGGTCGATCAGGCCGTAGGTGCGGGCTTCGTCAGGCGACATGAAAAAGTCGCGCTCGGTGTCGTTCTGGATCTTCTCCAGCGGCTGGCCGGTGCGCTCGGACAGGATGCGGTTCAGGTTCTCGCGCAGCTTCAGGATCTCCCGGGCCTGGATCTCGATGTCGGTGGCCTGGCCCTGGGCGCCGCCCAGCGGCTGGTGGATCATGATGCGCGAGTTCGGCAGCGCATAGCGCTTGCCCTTGGCGCCGGCAGCCAGCAGGAAGGCGCCCATGCTCGCGGCCATGCCCAGGCACAGCGTCGAGACGTCCGGCTTGATGAACTGCATGGTG
Organism: uncultured Pigmentiphaga sp.; assembly: GCF_937950555.1. Lineage (NCBI taxonomy): Bacteria > Pseudomonadati > Pseudomonadota > Betaproteobacteria > Burkholderiales > Alcaligenaceae > Pigmentiphaga > uncultured Pigmentiphaga sp. The sequence goes on from NZ_CALFCW010000041.1 coordinate 68,863, forward strand.
TCGAAGATCGACATGCCCGCGCTCACCGAGCCGCCCGGCGAGTTGATGTACAGCGAGATGTCCTTGTCCGGGTTCTCGCTTTCCAGGAACAGCAGCTGCGCCACGACCAGGTTGGCGGTCTGGTCGTTGACCGGACCCACCAGGAACACCACGCGCTCGCGCAGCAGCCGGCTGTAGATGTCGTAGGCACGCTCGCCGCGGCCCGATTGTTCGATGACGATGGGCACCATGCCCAGGTTCTGAGTGTCCAGTGCGCTCATGGATTCCTTCCGGTCGATCTGCACGAATCTGGGGATGGATTATGGATTGACAAGCATAGCCCGATAAAAACGAAGGCGCCGGGGCTGCCGGCGCCTTCGCTTGGGGCTGACGCGCGCCTCAGGCGCCCATCAGCTCGTCGAACGGCAGCACCTTGTCGGTCACCTTGGCCTTGGACAGCACGAACTCGGTGACGTTGTTTTCCAGCACCACCGCCTCGACCTCGGCTAGGCGCTGGGCGTCGCTCAGGTACCAGCGCACGACTTCCTGCGGCTTCTCGTAGCTCTGGGCCAGCTCCTCGATGTGGGCCTTGATCTGCTCGGGCTTGGCCTGCAGCTCGTTGGCCTTGACCAGCTCGGCCACCACCAGGCCCAGGCGCACGCGCTTCTCGGCCTGCGGGCGGAACAGGTCCTCGGGGATCGGGGCCTTCTCGGCGTCCTTGACGCCGCGCGCCTTCAGGTCGGCACGGGCGCCGGCGACCATGCGGTCGACCTCGTTCTGCACCAGCGCCTTGGGCAGGTCCAGCTCGGCGATCTTCAGCAGCGCTTCCATGACCGCGTTCTTGTTGCGCGCCAGCACGCGGAACTTCACCTCGCGCTCGAGGTTCTTCTTGATGTCGGCGCGCAGCGCCTCCACGGTGCCTTCGGCGATGCCCAGCGACTTGGCGAAGGCTTCGTCGACCTCGGGCAGATGCTGCTGCTCGACCTTCTTCAGCGTGACCAGGAAGTCGGCTTCCTTGCCGGCCACGTCCTTGCCGTGGTAGTCGTCCGGGAACTTCAGCGGGAAGGTCTTGGACTCGCCGGCCTTCATGCCGCGCACGGCCTTCTCGAACTCCTCCAGCATGCGGCCTTCGCCGAGGATGAACTGGAAGTTTTCGGCCTTGCCACCGGCGAAGGCTTCGCCGTCGATCTTGCCTTCGAAGTCGATCGTGACGCGGTCGCCGTCGGCCGCGGCCTCGGCGGCCGGGCGCTGGGCGAAGGTGCGGCGCTGCTTGCGCAGGATCTCCAGGGTCTTGTCGATCGCGGCGTCGGTCACTTCCGAGCTGACGCGCTCGACCTCGGCGGTCGACAGGTCGCCGATCTTGACGTCCGGATAGACCTCGAACGTGGCGTCAAAGGCCAGCTGCCCCTCGGGCGCGCCCTCCTTCTCGGTGATGCGCGGCGCACCGGCCACGCGCAGCTGGGCTTCCGCGGCCGCCTGGGCGAACGCCTCGCCAACCTTGTCGTTCACGACCTCGTACTGCACCGAGTAGCCATAGCGCTGGGCGACGATGCTCAGGGGCACCTTGCCCGGGCGGAAGCCGTCGGCCTTGACCGTGCGGGCAAGCCGCTTCAGGCGGGACTCCACCTCATTCTTGATGGCGTCCGCCGACAGCGTCAGCGTGATCTTGCGTTCCAGTTTGTCGAGGGTTTCAACAGTCACGGCCATGGTGAGCTCTCTCGTTTGAATGTGGTGCGCGGGGGGGGACTCGAACCCCCACACCATCGCTGGCGTCAGGACCTAAACCTGGTGCGTCTACCAATTTCGCCACCCGCGCAAATCAAAAGAGGGAAGCCTGGGCTCCCCTCCTGGGCAATTCGGCGAACCTGCTATTTTAGCCGGCAGCCGGCGCGATTTTCTCGTCCTCGGGCCGCCGGACCCGGAACCAGGCGGCGTACATGGCCGGCAGGGCCAGCAGCGTCAGCGCCGTCGCGGCGATCAAGCCGCCCATGATGGCCACCGCCATCGGCCCCCAGAACACGCTGCGCGACAGCGGGATCATCGCCAGCACCGCCGCCGCCGCGGTCAGCACGATGGGGCGGAAGCGCCGCACCGCGGACTCGACGATGGCGTTCCAGGTCGGCACGCCACGCCGGCGGTCCTGCTCGATCTGGTCGACCAGGATCACCGAGTTGCGCATGATCATGCCCATCAGGGCGATGACGCCCAGCATTGCGACGAAGCCGAACGGCCGGCCGAGCAGCAGCAGCGCCGCGGCCACCCCGACGATGCCCATGGGCCCGGTCAGGAACACCAGCACCGAGCGCGAGAAGCTCTGCAGCTGCAGCATCAGCAGCGTGAAGGTCAGGAACAGCATCAGCGGCACGTTGGCGAAGATCGATGCCTGGCCCTTGCTGCTCTCCTCCACCGTGCCGGCCATCTCGATGCGGTAGCCGGCCGGCATGCGCGCCTGCAGCTCCTGCATCTTCGGCCACAGCGCCATGCTGACCGTCGGCCCCTGCACGCCTTCGACCACGTCGCCCTGCACGGTGACCGCGAAGTCGCGGTTGTCGCGCCACAGCACGCCCGGCTCCCAGGCGTGGGTGATGCGCGCGATCTGCGTCAGCGGGATGGCGCGGCCGCTGGCGGTCGGCACGTAGGCGCTGGCCAGGTCGGTGATCGCGTCGCGCTCGTCCTGCGGCTGGCGCAGCACGATGTCGATCAGGCGGTCGGCCTCGCGGTACTGGCCGATGGTCATGCCCGACAGCAGGGTGCGCGAGGTCTGGGCGATGCCCTGGCTGGTCACGCCCAGCGCGCGGGCCTTGTCCTGGTCGATCTCCAGGCGCAGGACCTTGACCGACTCGTTCCAGTTGTCGTTGACCTGGCGCATGGCCGGGTGGGCGCGCAGCAGCGCCTTGGCCTCGTCGGCCCACTTGCGCAGCTCGGTCACGTCCGGGCCCAGCACGCGGAACTGCACGGGGTACGGCACCGGCGGCCCGTTGGGCAGCAGCTTGACGCGCGCGCGCACCTCGGGGAATTCCTCGGCCAGGATCTCCGGCAGGCGGCGCAGCAGCACCTCGCGCTGCTCCAGGTCCTCCGGCAGCACGATCGCCTGGCTGACGTTGGACTGCGGGAAGATCTGGTCCAGCGGCAGGTAGAAGCGCGGCACCCCGCTGCCGATCCAGGTCGTGACGTTGGCCACGCCCGGCTCCTTCATCATCCGCGCCTCGAAGCGGGTGGCGACGTCCTCGCTGGCGCGGAAGTTGGTGCCCTCGGGCATCCACAGGTCGACCAGGATCTCCGGCCGGCTCGAATCGGGAAAGAACTGCTGCTGCACCTTGCCCATGCCGGCGACGCCCAGCGCCACGCCCGCGACGGTCAGCGCGATGGTGGTCCAGCGGTGCTGCACGCACCAGTTCACCGCCGCGCGGAAGCGGTTGTAGAACGGGGTGTCGAACAGCTCGTGCGCCTCGCCCTGCACCTTGGGCTTGGTCCTGAGCAGCAGCACGCCGATGTGGGGCACGAAGTAGACCGAGACGACCCACGAGATCAGCAGCGCCGCGGTGGTCACCGCGAAGATCGCGAAGGTGTACTCGCCCACCATGGACTTGGCCATGCCGATCGGCAGGAAGCCGGTGGCGGTGATCAGCGTGCCGGTGAGCATCGGCATCGAGGTCACGTCGTAGGCGAAGGTGGCGGCGCGCATCTTGTCGTAGCCCTCCTCGAGCTTGCGCACCATCATCTCGACCGCGATGATCGCGTCGTCGACCAGCAGGCCCAGCGCGATGATCAGCGCGCCCAGCGACACCTTGTGCAGGCCGACACCCCAGTAGTACATGACGATGAAGGTGATTGCCAGCACCAGCGGGATGGCGATCGCCACCACCAGCCCGGGCCAGATGTCGATGCGCAGCGGCCGGGTGTGCAGGCCCAGGCTGACGAAGCTGACCGCCAGCACGACGATCACCGCCTCGGCCAGCACGCGCACGAACTCGCCCACCGAGCTGGCCACCGCCGCCGGCTGGTCCTGCACCTGGCTCATCTCGATGCCGACCGGCAGTTCCTGCTGGATCTCGGCGACCGCAGCGCGCAGGCGCTCGCCCAGCGCGATGATGTCGCCGCCCTTGGCCATCGAGATGCCCAGCGCGATGACCTCCCGGCCCTGGTGGCGCACCTTGACCTCGGGCGGGTCGACGTAGTCGCGCCGGATCTGAGCGATGTCGCCCAGGCGGATCGTGCTCGCCACGCCGGTGTTCGGGTTGACCGCACGGATCGGCAGCGCGCGCAGGTCGGCCTCGGAGTCGAACTGCCCGCCGATGCGCACCTGCAGGCTGTCGCCGTCGGCCAGCAGCACACCGGCGCCCTCGACCGCGTTCTGCGCGCCGAGCTGGGCGATCACCTGGTTGAAGTCGATGCCCATCTGCGCCAGGCGGCGCTGCGAAACCTCGACGTAGAGCTTCTCGTCCTGCACGCCGAAGAACTCGACCTTGGCCACGTCCGGCACCTTGAGCAGGCGCTGGCGCACCCGGTCGGCGTGCTGGCGCAGCTCCTCGTAGCTGAAGCCGTCGGCCGACAGCGCGTAGATCGTGCCGTAGACGTCGCCGAACTCGTCGTTGAAGAACGGCCCCAGCACGCCCTGCGGCAGGGTGGCACGCATGTCGCCGACCTTCTTGCGTACCTGGTACCAGACGTTGGCGACCTCGCCCGGCGGGGAGGAATCCTTGAGCTCGAAGATGATCAGCGTCTCGCCGGGCTTGGAATAGCTGCGGATGCGGTCGGCGTACGGCACCTCCTGCAGCGTCTTCTCGACCTTGTCGGTGACCTGCTCGGCCATCTGCTGCGCGGTGGCCCCGGGCCAGAACACGCGCACGACCATCGCGCGGAACGTGAACGGCGGGTCCTCGTCCTGCCCCAGCTGGGTGTAGGCCGCCGCGCCCAGCAGCATCAGCACCACCATCAGGTAGCGCGTCAGCGCCGGGTGCTCCAGGGCCCAGCGCGAGATGTTGAAACGCGAGGTGGGGACGTCCTTGGCGGTGGTATCGCTCACGCTGCCTCCCCGCGGTCAGTTGGCGGCCGCATCCGACGACGAAGCCGTCGCGGGGTAGCGGTACAGGCGCACCTTCTGGCCCGGCGTGAGCGTGTGCACGCCGGCGGTCACCACCACCTGGCCGGGCTGGAGCCCCTCCTGCACCAGCACCTGGTTGCCCTCGGCGCCGGCAACGCGCACCGGCTGCAGCTGCACGGTCATCGTGCCGGTGTCGACCAGCCACACCGCGCTGCCGCCCTGGTGCTCGACCAGCGCCGACAGCGGCAGCCGGGCCACGCCTTCGACCCGGGGCAGGCGCACCTGCACGGTGGCGGTCTGACCCAGCTTGACGTCCGGGCGGCCGATGTCGGCCTTGACCAGGTAGGTGCGGGTCACCGGGTCGGCCGCCGCGGCCAGCTCGCGGACCCTGGCCGGCAACAGCTCGTCCGGCGCGCTCCACAGCCGCACCTGCAACTCGGTGCCCTCGCGCGCCAGCGTGCGGAACAGCTCGATCTTGTCCTCGGGCACCGAGAACACCACGTCGCGAGGCCCGTCATGCGCCAGCCGGACCACCGGCGTGCCGGCGGCCACGACCATCCCCGGCTCGGCCTCGACCGCGGTGATCACACCGGCGGCATCGGCCGTCAGCGCCGCATAGGCGGCCTGGTTGCCCTGGGCCTTCGCCTGCGCCAACGCCTGCTGGTACTGGGCCTGTGCCGACTTGAACGCGGTCTCGTGCCGCTCCAGCTCGGCCGGGCTGATGAAGTTCTGCGCGCGCAGCTCCTTGAATCGCTTGAAGTCGGCCTCGGCCTGCTCCAGGCTCGCGCGCGCCGCCGACAGCGCCGCCTGCGCCGCCTCCTGGCTCAGCCGCAGGTCCTGCGGGTCGAGTTCGGCCAGCAGCTGCCCCTTGCGCACCGTGTCGCCCAGCTCGACGGTGCGCCGCACCATCTTCCCCGGCACCCGGAACCCCAGGCGCGACTCGGTGCGCGCACGCACCTCGGCGGCGTACTCGAGCGAGGCGGTGGCGGCAGCGTCTGCGATCGTCATCGTGCGGACGGCACGCACCGGCTCGGGCGCCGGCTCCGGCCGCGAGCAGGCCGACACGGCCAGCGCGAGCGCGACCGGCGCGGCCCAGGTCCAGGACAGGCGGGGCATGGGAGGCTTCCTCGGGAAATAATGACTGACTGGTCAGTAATGTAGGAGAGGTGCTTGCGCGCTGTCAAATCCATGATGCGGTGCAGCAGCTCGTGAGGGCAGGCGCGGCAGGTGCCGCCCTGGAGCACCGACAATGCAGCCCGTGCCCCATCAGTTGTTCACCCGTCTTCCCGCGTTCGCCCTGCTCTGCCCCCCACCCTTGAGGCCGGCCGTCGTCGCCGTGTGCCGCTTCGCGCGCACCGCCGCGGACCTGGCCGAGGCCGGCCAGCGCCCGGCCCTGGACCGGCTGGCCGACCTGCAGGCCTGCCGCCAGGACCTGCACGCCGTCTATGCGGATCGCCCGCCCTCGGACCGCTGGCCGGAGCTGTTCGATGCCCTGGGCCGGCTGCGCCGCGAGTTCCACCTGCCCATGGCCCCGTTCGAGCAGCTGCTGTCCGGTTTCGAGCAGGAGGTCACGACGCACCGCTACATCAGCCAGGACGCGCTGCTGGCCCATTGCGCCCGGGTGGCCAACCCGGTCGGCCGGCTGCTGCTGATCCTGCACGGGCTGGACGACGAGGCCGCCCGCCGCCAGTCGGACGCGCTGTGCAGCGCGCTGCAGCTGACCCGCTACTGGCGCAACCTCAGCGTGGACACCGCGCGCGGCCGGCTGTACGTGCCGCTGGACCTGTGCCGCCGCCACCACGTGCCGGTCGCCTCGCTGGTGGCGCAGCAGGAAACCCCCGCCACCCAGGCGATGGTGCGCGAACTGGTCGAGTGGACGCGCAGCCTGCTGGTACAGGGCGCGCCGCTGGCGCGGCGGCTGCCGGGGCGGGCCGACTGCGGGCTGCGCCTGGCCGTGCAGGGTGCGCTGAGGATTCTTGAGAAAATCGCCCGCTCGAACTATGCAGCGTTGCACGAGCGGCCCGTGCTGGGGGCGTGGGACGGCGTCGTGCTGCTGCAGCGCGCGCTGGGCCGCCAGCTGCCTGCCTCAACGACCGACACCACAGCGTGATGACTCCCGAACAATACGTGCAGGACAAGGCAGCCGCCAGCGGGTCCAGCTTCTACTACGCCTTCCTGTTCCTGCCGCCGCCGCGGCGCGCGGCGATCACGGCCTTCTACGCGTTCTGCCGCGAGATCGACGACATCGTCGACGAGGTGAGCGAACCCGGCGTCGCGCAGGCCAAGCTGCTGTGGTGGCGCAAGGAGGTGGCGCAATCGTTCGCCGGCCAGCCCAGCCATCCGGTCATGCAGGCGCTGATGCCGCACGCCGCGGCCTACGGCATCGAACCGGCCCACCTGCAGGCGGTGATCGACGGCTGCCAGATGGACCTGGAGCAGACCCGCTACCTGGACTTCGCCGGGCTGCAGACATACTGCCACCTGGTCGCCGGCGTGGTCGGCGAGGTGGCCTCGGCGATCTTCGGCCGTACCGAGGAGGCGACCATCCGGTACGCCCACAAGCTGGGCCTGGCGCTGCAGCTGACCAACATCATCCGCGACGTCGGCGACGACGCGCGGCGCGGGCGCATCTACCTGCCGGTCGACGAGCTGCAACGCTTCGGCGTCAAGGCGCACGAGATCCTCAACCGCGGCTACAGCGACCGCTTCGTCGCGCTGATGAAGTTCCAGGCCGAGCGCGCCCACGCCTGCTACGACGAGGCGCTGCGCCTGCTGCCCGAGGCCGACCGGCGCTCGCAGAAGCCCGGGCTGATGATGGCCAACATCTACCGCACCCTGCTGCGCGAGATCGAGCGCGAGAACTTCCAGGTGCTGCACCAGCGCATCTCGCTGACGCCGCTGCGCAAGTTCTGGATCGCCACGCGCACCCAGTGGCGGGGACGCTGAAGCCCCGCCGCACGCCGCGACCTCAGGGACGTGCCGCGAACGGGGCGGCCAGCGGCTCGCCGATGAACAACCCCTGCTGCGGCCAGGCCACGCTCTTCCAGTACGCCTCGATCGCCGTGCACCCTTGCAGGTAGTGCAACAGCAGCACCTGGGGATGGGGAAACTTCTGCGGGTGATTGCAGGGCTCGCTGACCGTGCCGTAGCTGGCGGTCGCGCCGGCCTTGATCCAGGCCAGGGCACTCATCTGCCCGCGCCCGCCTGCCAGCCAGCCACCGAACGAGGTGAGATGGTCAGCCAGCGCACCCGGCACGAAGCGCACCTGCTCCAGTCCCTCGACGCGGACCGCCCCGGTCTGGTAGAGCAGCACCCGGTCGTCCGGCGCGGGCGGCCGCTGCACGCCCGCGCGCACCCGCACGCCCGCCCGGCGCAACAGGCCGCTCGGGGGGTACAGCCGCAGCCGCGCCGAGCGCGCCCGGTCGTCGGTGACGGCCAGGTGGGCCACCACCGGCGGCGCCCCGCGCCGTCCCAGCGTGGCGTCGGCGGCCACGCCGCGGCGGACCAACGCGATGGCGGCCTCGACGTCCGGGGCGGCCAGCAGCATGGACGGGCGCAAGCCGTGGTCGCTCGCCGGCTGCGCCGACGCGGAATTGAAGTAGGGCGACGGCCGCGACGGCGCGCAGCTGTGGCGGCACAGTGCGTCGTCCAGCCCCAGCGCCAGCGCCCCGGTCAGCGCGTGGCACCCGACCGCGTACGGTTCGCGCCACGCCAGCGCGAGCGCCTGGACCGGCCCCTGACCCGCAGCCCCGAAGCGCCCGTGGATCGCCTCCGAGAGCACCCCGAATTCCGCCTCGCTCAGCGACGGGCGGACCGGCAGCGCCAGCTCCAGCACCTGCTCGCGCGATAGACGCCGCGCCTCGGCGTAGAAGCGCCCGACCTGCACCGAATAGGGATCCGCGGTGTTGATCACCAGCCCCAGATCGGCGGCCCGCAGCCGGCCGGTGGCGCGCGGCACATGGATCCAGGCCGGCACCGGCGGCGCGGAGGCCGGCGCAGGCGTCGGCGGTTGCGCGAGAAGCCGGCGCGGCAGCAGCCAGCTGCCCCCCAGCACGCAGGCGCGCCGCAGCCAGCGGCGGCGTTCAGCGTCGCCGCTCAGCGTAGAGCTCCTTGAACGTCTTGCCGGCCGGCGCGGGCAGGTCGCGCGTGTCGGTCCAGCCCGAGGCCAACGGCAGCCGGCGGATGCGCCCGTCGTCGCTCATCCAGCGCAGCACCCGCACCCCCAGGCGCGCCAGCGTCCGGTACAGGGCCGGCCGCTGCGCGACATAGCCCCACACGCGCAGGCCGAGGCGCTCCGGCCAGGGCCGCAACCCGCGCTCGAACTGCCGCTCGCGCAGCTTGCGCAGCAGGTCCGGCAGCGGGATCTTCATCGGGCAGACCACGTGGCACTGCCCGCACATCGTGGCAGCCTGCGGCAGGTCCAGCGTCTGCTCCAGCCCGACATAGCTGGAGGTCAACACCGAGCCCATCGGCCCCGGGTACACCCAGCCGTAGCTGTGGCCGCCGATCTTCTGGTAGACCGGGCAGTGGTTCATGCAGGCGCCGCAGCGGATGCAGCGCAGCATCTCCTCGAAGTCGCCGCCCAGCAGCCCGGTGCGGCCGCCGTCGACGAGGATGAAGTACATGTGCTCCGGCCCGTCGCGCTCGCCGGCGCCGCGCGGGCCGGTCAGCAGCGAGAAGTAGTTGCTGATCACCTGCCCGGTGGCCGAACGCGGCAGCAGGCGCATGATGGTGGCCAGGTCCTCCAGCGTGGGCAGCACCTTCTCGACGCCGGTGATCGCCACATGCACGCGCGGCACCGCGGTGCACAGTCCTTCGTTGCCCTCATTGGTCACCAGCGCCACCGAGCCGGTCTCGGCGACCAGGAAGTTGCCGCCGGTGATGCCCATCTCGCTGGCCAGGAAGCGCGACCGCAGCACCTGGCGCGCCTCGCGCGTCATCTCCGGGATCTCGGGCACCCGGCCCGGCTCGCGCGGCAGCTGGTGCGTCCTGACGAAGAGCTGGTAGATCTCTTCCTTGTCCTTGTGCACCACCGGCGCGATGATGTGGCTCGGCGGCTCGCCGTCGTTGATCTGCAGGATGTACTCGCCGAGGTCGGTCTCGGTCACCTGCACGCCGGCGGCCTCCAGGGCCTTGTTCAGCGCCATCTCCTCGGAGACCATGCTCTTGGTCTTGGTGGCGCGGCGCACCTCGTGCTTGCGCGCGATCTCCACCACCAGCTGCGCCGCCTCGGCCGGCGTCTCGGCCCACAGCACCGTTGCCCCGCGCCGGGTCGCCTCGCGCTCGAAACGCTCCAGCCACACGTCCAGCTTCGCGAGCGCGGCCTTGCGCCGGCGCACCGCCTCGTTGCGGATCGCCTCGAACTCCTCCAGCTCCTGCACCACCTGGGCGCGGGCGGTCACGAACTTGGTCGAGAGCTTCTTGAGGTTCTTCTGCAGGCGCTGGTCGGCCAGCCGCTCGCCGGCGCGCGCCTTGAAGTGCATCGACTGGACCTGCATGGCTCAGGCCTCCCCGGCGAGGATTTCCGCGATGTGGATGACCCGCGTGGTCGTGTCGCCACGACGGCGCAGCCGGCCTTCCAGGTGCAGCATGCAGCCCAGGTCGCCCAGCACCACGGCGCCGGTGCCGCTGGCGGCTATGTGCTCGCACTTCTCGTCGGCGATCGCCGCGGAGATGTCGCCGTACTTCACCGAGAAGGTGCCGCCGAAGCCGCAGCACTGCTCGCACTGCGCCATCTCCTTGAGCTTGGCGCCCGTGTGCTGCAGCAGCGCGCGCGGCTGCTGCTTGATGCCCAGCTCGCGCAGGCCGGCGCAGGAGTCGTGGTAGGTCACCTCCCCGTCGTAGCGCCCCGGCACGTCGGTGACGCCGGCCACCTCGACCAGGAACTGCGTGAGTTCGTAGACCTTGGGCTGCAGGCGCGCATAACGGTACGACAGCTCGGGATCGTCGGCCAGCAACTCGTGGTAGTGCGTGCGCACCATGCCGCCGCACGAGCCCGACGGCATCACGACGTAGTCGTAGCGCTCGAACTCGTCCAGCAGCTTGCGCGCCAGCGCCTGCGCCGTCGCCCGGTCGCCCGAGTTGTAGGCCGGCTGGCCGCAGCAGGTCTGCGCCATCGGCACCTCGACCTCGAAGCCGGCCGACTCGATCAGGCGGATCGCCGCAAGACCGATGCGCGGGCGCATCAGGTCCACCAGGCAGGTGATGAAGAAGCCCACTTTCATACGGCCGATTATGGTGGCTCCCGTGCCGACGTCACATGGAATTTTCGCCATGCAAAAATGAACCGTTCTGAGCGAAAATTCAGCTATGAAAAAAACCGAGGGCAGTACTCCCACCATCCAGGTCCTGGAACGGATGTTCGCCCTGCTGGACGTGCTCGCCGCCCATCAGGATCCCGTCTCCCTGAAGGAGATCAGCGAGCAGACGGGGCTGCACCCCTCCACCGCGCACCGCATCCTGAACGACCTGGCGCTGGGGCGCTTCGTCGACCGCCCGGAAGCCGGCAGCTACCGGCTGGGCATGCGCCTGCTCGAGCTGGGCAACCTGGTCAAGGCGCGGCTGGACGTGCGTGACGCGGCGCTCGGGCCGATGCGCGAGCTGCACAAGCTGACCCACCAGCCGGTCAACCTCTCGGTGCGGCAGGGCGACGAGATCGTCTACATCGAGCGCACCTACAGCGAGCGCTCGGGCATGCAGGTGGTGCGCGCGGTCGGCGGCCGCGCCCCGTTGCACCTGACCTCGGTCGGCAAGCTCTTCCTCGCCCATGACGACCCGCAGCGCGTGCGTGCCTATGCGACGCGCACCGGGCTGGCCGGCCACACCCGCAACAGCATCACCGACCTCGCCGCGCTGGAGCGCGAGCTCGCCAAGGTGCGCCAGTACGGCACGGCGCGCGACAACGAGGAGCTGGAACTGGGCGTGCGCTGCATGGCCGCCGGCATCCACGACGACCAGGGCAAGCTGGTCGCCGGCCTGTCGATCTCGGCCCCGGCCGACCGGCTGGAAGAAAGCTGGCTCGACCACCTGACCAACACCGCCGCGCAGATCTCCGCGGCACTCGGCTACAAGCCGCCCAAGCGCTGAGGCCCCGCCCATGCGACAGCCCGGCAGGGCCGGGCTGTTCGTCAGGGCAGCGCTGCGGTGGTCAGGACGTGACCCGGGGCATCGGATCGCCGTCCTCGGTCTCCATGTCCCTGGAGAAATCCAGCTCCTCGATCCAGCGGCGCACGCGCTCGGCATCCCCGATGCGTGAATAGCGCCCGGCCGAGTCGAGGAACACCATGATCAGCTTGCGGCCGGCCAGCTGCGCCTGCATCACCAGGCAACGTCCGGCCTCGGAGATGTAGCCCGTCTTCTGCAGGCCGATGTCCCAGTCGTCCTTGTAGACCAGCCCGTTGGTGTTGCGGTAGTGCAGCTGGCGCTTGCCGATCGCCACCCCGTACTCCGGCGAGGTCGACAGCTCGCGGATCAGCGGGTACTGGTACGCGGCCTTGACCAGCAGGGCCAGGTCGCGCGCGGTCGACTGGTTGCGGCTGGACAGCCCGGTGGGTTCGACATAGCGCGTGTCCTGCATGCCGAGCTCGCGCGCCTTGCGGTTCATCGCCTCGACGAAGGCCGGCAGTCCCCCCGGATAGTGGCGCCCGAGCGCGTTGGCGGCGCGGTTCTCCGACGACATCAGCGCCAGGTGCAGCATCTCGCCGCGAGTCAGCCGCGTCCCGAGCGCCAGGCGCGAGCTGCTGCCCTTCTCGGTGTCGACGTCCTCGGCGGTGATGGTCAGGACCTCGTCCAGCGGCTGCTGCGCCTCGATGACGACCAGCGCCGTCATCAGCTTGGTCAGCGAGGCGATCGGCAGCACCGCCTGGGCATTCTTGTTGATCAGCACCTCGCCGGTGTCCTGGTCGACCACCAGGGCGACGCTGGACTTCAGGCCCAGGGGGTCGGCCGTCTCGTGCAGGCCGAAGGCATGGCCATAGGACGGCCGGGCGGGCACCACGGCGGCGACGCGCCGCACGGAGGACTTGCCGCGCTGCTTGGCCGACGCGGTGACGACCTGCTTCTTGGCCTTCGTCTTGGCGCGCGGTGCGGCCTTGGCCTTCCTCGCGACCGGGCGCTTGCCGGCGGCCTTCTTGCCCTTGGAGACGCTGGTGGCGGCCGGGCGCTTGCCGTCACCCTTCTTCGCGGCGGCGTCCACGGTGGCCGGACCAGCCGCGATCAGGCAGGCGATCAGGACCGACAACCACCCCCGCGACCGCAACCATTTGCCCCACGCCAACACGGCAACCTCCAGTAACTCGGCCAAGCGAGTGTAGGCGAAGGGCAAAAGCCACGCAAGATCAAAAACTTACAAGTCTTTTCTCAAGTCGTGGGTGAACGTCACAAATTCACACCCGTCAACCCTGGGCCGCGACGCGCTCCGCCTTGCTGTGGAGCTTGTTGAGCGCCGCCAGGTAGGCCTTGGCGGACGCCACCACGATGTCCGGGTCGGCCCCCACGCCGTTGACCACCCGGCCGCCATGCTGCAGACGGACGGTCACCTCGCCCTGGGATTCTGTGCTGCCGGACGTGATGGCATTGACCGAATACAGCAGCAATTCCGCGCCACTTTGCACCTTCGACTCGATGGCCTTGATGCTCGCGTCGACCGGACCGTTGCCCACGGCCTCGGCGCGGTGCTCCTCCTCGCCGATCGCGAACACCACCTTGGCGTGCGGGCGCTCGCCCATCTCGGAGCTCTGCGACAGCGCCAGCAGCCGGTAGTGCTCCTGCTCGGCGGTCACGCTCTCGTCGCTGACCAGCGCGATGATGTCCTCGTCGAAGATCTCGCTCTTGCGGTCGGCCAGGTCCTTGAAGCGCAGGAACGCGGCGTTGATCTCGGCCTCCGACTCCAGCTCGATGCCCAGCTCCTGCAGGCGCTGCTTGAAGGCGTTGCGGCCGGACAGCTTGCCCAGCACGATCTTGTTGGCCGACCAGCCCACGTCCTCGGCGCGCATGATCTCGTAGGTGTCGCGCGCCTTGAGCACGCCGTCCTGGTGGATGCCCGAGGCGTGCGCGAAGGCGTTGGCGCCGACCACCGCCTTGTTCGGCTGCACGACGAAGCCGGTGGTCTGCGACACCAGGCGCGAGGCGGGCACGATCTGGGTGGTGTCGATGCCCACCTCCAGCCCGAAGTAGTCGCGGCGGGTGCGCACCGCCATCACGACCTCCTCCAGCGCGCAGTTGCCGGCGCGCTCGCCCAGGCCGTTGATGGTGCACTCGACCTGGCGCGCGCCGCCGATCTTCACGCCGGCCAGCGAGTTGGCCACCGCCATGCCGAGGTCGTTGTGGCAGTGCACCGACCAGACCGCCTTGTCCGAGTTCGGGATGCGCTCGCGCAGCGTCTTGATGAAGTTGCCGTACAGCTCGGGGATGGCGTAGCCGACCGTGTCGGGGATGTTGATGGTGGTCGCGCCCTCGTCGATCACGGCCTCCAGCACGCGGCACAGGAAGTCGATCTCGGAGCGGTAGCCGTCCTCGGGCGAGAACTCGATGTCGCCGCACAGGTTGCGCGCGAAGCGCACCGCCAGCCGGGCCTGCTCGTAGACCTGGTCCGGCGTCATGCGCAGCTTCTTCTCCATGTGCAGCGGGCTGGTCGCGATGAAGGTGTGGATGCGCGCCGAGTTGGCCCCCTTCAGCGCCTCGGCCGCGCGCGCGATGTCGCGGTCGTTGGCGCGCGCCAGCGAGCAGACGGTGGAATCCTTCACCGCGTTGGCGATCGCCTTGACCGCCTCGAAGTCACCGTTCGACGAGGCGGCAAAGCCCGCCTCGATCACGTCCACACGCAGGCGTTCGAGCTGGCGCGCGATCCGCAGCTTCTCGTCCTTCGTCATCGAGGCGCCGGGCGACTGCTCCCCGTCACGCAGGGTCGTGTCGAAAATGATCAGCTTGTCGGCCATGGTGAACTCCGTCGTGTGGATGCCGTGTCGTGGGTGTGTCCAATGCAAAACGGCCCGCCAGCTGTGCGCTTGCGGGCCGTTGATGCGTGAAATCTTCAGACGTGACTCATCAGCGCGCCCGTGGCACTCCTAGAAGCGCTAGCGAAATGGCGGCGATGCGGATCGTCATGCGGTCAATATACCACGGGCCCTGCCCTTGCGGCCTCGGGCCCGGCCCGGGGGCAGCTACTGGTGCAGGCCCTGCTCGTCGGGCTCGTCGGTCGACACCGCGATCACGCTGACCGGCTTGCCGCGCGACTTCTTGACCAAGTAGACGACGTAGCCCGACAGGCCGTACAGCACGAACAGCCCGAACAGCACGCGTGGCGGGTCGTAGGCGACCACCGCGAACGCCAGCGCGATCGCGACGATCACGATGAACGGCACCGAGCGGCGGAAGCTGATGTCCTTGAAGCTGTAGAACGGCACGTTGGTGACCATGGTCAGGCCGGCGTAGACCGTGAAGCCGAACGCCGTCCAGGCCAGCCACGGGATGTGTTCGACCCCCTTGTAGCCGAAGTCGTCCATCACCCACACCAGGCCGATCACCATCGCCGCGGCCGCCGGGCTGGGCAGCCCCTGGAAGAAGCGCTTGTCGACGATGCCGATGTTGGTGTTGAAGCGCGCCAGCCGCAGCGCCGCACCGGCGCAGTAGATGAACGCGGCCAGCCAGCCCAGCTTGCCCAGGCCCTGCAGCGCCCATTCATAGACGATCAGCGCAGGCGCGGCCCCGAAGGACACCATGTCGGACAGGCTGTCCATCTGCTCGCCGAAGGTGCTCTGGGTGTTGGTCATGCGCGCGACCCGGCCGTCGAGGCTGTCGAGCACGGCGGCACTGAAGATGCCGACCGCGGCCAGGTCGAAGCGCCCGTTCATCGCCATGACGACGGCGTAGAAGCCGGCGAACAGGGCAGCCAGCGTGAACAGGTTGGGAAGGATGTAGATGCCCTTGCGCCGGGGCCGGGCAGAGAGGTCGGGCACGGCCGTGCCCGCGGGATCCTGCGGCTCGGTCATGCCTGTTGCGTCGAGTGGATCATGGTCGGGAGGATACAACAGCCCTCAACGGGCCGAGCCCTCCCTCCCCCGCGCCCCTGGGCGCGTCCCGGCCACTTCAGTCCTTGCGCCAGCGCGACAGCCAGTGCTCCATCAGCTTGCCGGCCGCCTCCCGGCCACCCAGCCCGAACGACAGCGCCACGGCCACCGCGACCGCGCCGAGCGTCAGGCCGAAGGCCAGGTTGACGATGTCGTCGGCGATGCCCATCGCGCGCAGGCCCATGGCCAGCACCAGCCCCAGGATGGCCACGCGTGCCGCCCCGGCCAGCCCGGTGGTGTGCGGGCCGCTGGCCTGGTCGATCGCGCGGTAGGCCGCGTTGGCCAGCCAGAAGCCGATCACGAGGATCGCCGCGCCGAGCAGGACGTCACCGCCGAAGGCGATGAACATCGAGACGATGTCGCGCACCTGGGTGAAGCCCAGCTGGTTGGCGGCCTCGACGGTGGCAAACAGCATCGCGAAGAAGACCACGATGCCCTTGACCAGGTCCGAGGCCTGGGTCGACCCGGCGAAGATGTGCCCGGCGCCGAGCTTGGCGGGCAACTGGTCGAACCCGAGGCTGGAGAGCAGCCGCGCCAGCAATTGGGCGGCAAAGCGCGCCACGTACCACGTCAGCAGCAGGATCAGCGCCGCCGCGATGATGTTCGGCACCGCATCGAAGAAGCGCTGCAGCATCAGCGTGGCCGGATGCGAGATCGCCGTGATGTGCAGCGCATCAAGCGCGGCGATCAGGCTGGGCACGAACACGAGGATGAACACCAGCGTGCCGGCCAGGCGCGACAGGCTGGCGCCGGCGGCCAGGCCGATGCGCTGGCCCAGCGCGTCGGCACCGGCAGCGGCCAGCAGGTTGCTCACCAGGCCGCGCAGGATGGTCGCCACCAGCCAGCCGACGAAGCCGATCAGCCCGGCCGCGACGATGTCGGGCAGCATGCCCAGGGCGCGGTCGACCATGCCCTGCACCGGCTCGAGCAGGCCGTGCAGCTGGAAGGCCGAGAGGATGGCCGGCAGGAACAACAGGATCACCAGCCAGAACAGCACGTTGGCCACGCTGCGGCTCATCGCCTGCATGCCGGCCTGCTCGGCGAGCTTGTCGTCGAGGCGGGTGGCCGCGAGCGCCTTGTTGACCAGCGCGCGCAACAGGCTGGCCAAGGTCCAGGCCAGCAGCGAGACGATGATGCCGGCCAGCAGGTGCGGCAGGTAGCCGGTGAACTGCGACACGAGGATGGCCAGCGGCTGGGACGCCGCCTGGAGGTCGAGCACGTTCAGCACCGTCAGCAGGGTGAAGAACAGAACCACCCAGAACAGCGACAACGCGACGATCTGCTCGACGTCCACACGGCGGTCCAGGTTCTGCGCCAGGCGCTCGTTGACCCGCAGCGCGGCCATCGCGCGACGGGCGCCGGCGCGCAGGATGACCGCCAGCAGCCATCCGAGCACCAGGATGGCCAGGGCACCGGCCAGCGTGGGCAGGTGGCGGCCCAGGCTCGCCTCCAGCGAATCCACCAGGGTTTGCGTATCCATTGGTCTTCCTCCTGTGCAACTGTTTGCGTTCGTTCGTGCTAACTGTATGCAGGAGTACGGACCGGTCAAGTGTTCCGGGCGCCATGGGATGAAAGAACCGCCCGGGTCCGAAGACCTGCGGGCGGTTGGCGCACGGGCGCGCCACCGGTCGCTGCGACCGGCGGCAGCCAGGTGCGATCAGTTCTTGGTCGGGTCGACCAGGCGCTTGGCCTTGATCCAGGGCATCATCGCGCGCAGCTTCTCGCCCACCACCTCGATCTGGTGCTCGGCGGTCAGGCGGCGGCGTGAGGCCAGGGTCGGCGCACCGGCCTTGTTCTCCAGGATGAAGCTCTTGGCGTATTCGCCGGTCTGGATGTCCTTCAGCACGGCGCGCATCGCGTTCTTGGTCTCCTCGGTCACGATGCGCGGGCCGGTGACGTACTCACCGTACTCGGCGTTGTTCGAGATCGAGTAGTTCATGTTGGCGATGCCGCCTTCGTAGATCAGGTCGACGATCAGCTTCAGCTCGTGCAGGCACTCGAAGTAGGCCATCTCGGGCGCGTAGCCGGCTTCCACCAGCGTCTCGAAGCCGGCCTTGATCAGCTCGACAGTGCCGCCGCACAGCACGGCCTGCTCGCCGAACAGGTCGGTTTCGGTCTCTTCGCGGAAGTTGGTCTCGATGATGCCCGCCTTGCCGCCGCCGTTGGCCACGGCGTAGCTCAGGGCCAGGTCACGCGCCTTGCCGGAGCGGTCCTGGTGCACCGCCACCAGGTGCGGCACGCCGCCGCCTTGGGCGTAGGTGGCACGCACGGTGTGCCCCGGGGCCTTGGGCGCGACCATCCAGACGTCCAGGTCGGCGCGCGGCACGACCTGGCCGTAGTGCACGTTGAAGCCGTGCGCGAAGGCGAGCGACGCGCCCTGCTTGATGTGGGGCTCGACGTCGGCCTTGTAGACCGCGGCGATCTGCTCGTCCGGCAGCAGGATCATCACGACGTCGGCCGTCTTCACGGCTTCGGCGATCTCGGCCACCTTCAGGCCGGCGGCTTCGGCCTTGGCCCAGGACGCGCCGCTGCGGCGCACGCCGACGGTCACGTTCACGCCGCTGTCACGCAGGTTCAGCGCGTGGGCGTGGCCTTGCGAGCCGTAGCCGATGATGGTGACGTTCTTGCCCTTGATGAGGCTCAGATCGGCGTCCTTGTCGTAATAGACCTTCATGTATTTCTCCAACTTGTATTTGTGAACAGGTGACCGAGCGACCGCGTGAACGAGTGCCAACCGCGTCGAATGCCCCACCTCACATGTTCACCGCTTCACTTGCCACTCGTTCACGAAAAAAAGTTCAAACCCGCAGGATGCGCTCGCCGCGGCCGATGCCGCTGGTGCCGGTGCGCACGGTCTCGAGGATCGAGGTGCGCTCGATCGCCTCGATGAAGGCGTCGAGCTTGGCCGCATCCCCGGTGAGCTCGATGGTGTAGGTCTTCTCGGTCACGTCAATGATGCGGCCGCGGAAGATGTCGGCCATGCGCTTCATCTCTTCGCGCTCCTTGCCGACCGCCCGCACCTTGATCAGCATGAGCTCGCGCTCGGTGTAGCTGCCCTCGGTGAGGTCCACCACCTTCACCACCTCGATCAGGCGGTTCAGGTGCTTGGTGATCTGCTCGATGACGTCGTCCGAGCCGGTCGTGACGATGGTCATGCGCGACAGCGACGGGTCTTCCGTCGGCGCCACCGTCAGGCTTTCGATGTTGTAGCCGCGGGCCGAGAACAGGCCCACCACGCGGGAAAGTGCGCCGGGTTCGTTCTCCAGCAGCACTGCGATGATGTGTTTCATGTGTCGTCGTTCGCGCTCTTCAGGCCGGCGGCGGTAACCGCAGGCCCTTGGCCACGCCTTTCGATCAGGGGAGGAAGTATCGCCCGAGTCTCGCGGGCCGTCCGCCCGGCGCCTGACGCCCCGCGGTAACGGGTGCGCCCTTGCCGGGCTTGCCGGCCGTCAGAGGTCCTCGGAACCCAGCAGCATCTCCGTGATGCCCTTGCCCGCCTGGACCATGGGCCAGACGTTCTCGGTCGGATCGGTGCGCACGTCGAGGAACACGGTGCGGTCCTTCAGGCGCATCATCTCGCGCAGCGCCGGCTCCACCTCGGACGGCTTCTCGATCTTCAGGCCCACGTGCCCGTAGGCCTCGGCCAGCTTCACGAAGTCGGGCAGCGCATCCATGTAGCTGTGCGAGTAGCGGCCGCTGTATTCGAGCTGCTGCCACTGGCGCACCATGCCCAGGTAGCGGTTGTTCAGCGAGATGATCTTGACCGGCGTCTGGTACTGCTGGCAGGTCGAGAGCTCCTGGATGCACATCTGGATCGAGCCCTCGCCGGTGATGCAGAACACGTCCGCCTCGGGCTTGGCCAGCTTGATGCCCATCGCGTACGGTAGGCCCACGCCCATCGTGCCCAGGCCGCCCGAGTTGATCCAGCGGCGCGGCTCGTCGAAACGGTAGAACTGCGCAGCCCACATCTGGTGCTGGCCGACGTCGGAGGTGATGTAGGTCTCGCGGTCCCGGGTCAGCTCCCACAGCGTCTCGATCACGTACTGGGGCTTGATGACCTCGTCCGAGTGCCGGTACTTCAGGCACTCGCGCTTGCGCCACTCGTTGATCTGGCCCCACCAAGCCGACAGCGCCTGGGTGTCCGGGCGCAGCTGCTGCTCCTTGATCTGGGCGATGAGCTCCTGCAGCACGTCCTTGACGTCGCCGACGATGGGGATGTCGACCTTGACGCGCTTGGAGATCGACGACGGGTCGATGTCGATGTGGATGATCTTGCGCGCCACCGAGGCAAAGTGCGCCGGGTTGCCGATCACGCGGTCGTCGAAGCGGGCCCCCACGGCCAGCAGGACGTCGCAGTTCTGCATCGTCATGTTGGCTTCGTAGGTGCCGTGCATGCCCAGCATGCCGAGGAACTTCGGATCACTGGCCGGATAGGCGCCCAGGCCCATCAGCGTGTTGGTGCACGGGTAGCCGAGCAGGTCGACCAGCTCGCGCAGCTCGGCCGAGGCATTGCCCAGGATCACGCCGCCACCGGTGTAGATGTAGGGCCGCTTGGCCTGCATCAGCAGCTGCACGGCCTTGCGGATCTGGCCGCCGTGGCCCTTGCGCACCGGGTTGTAGGAGCGCATCTCGACCGTCTCGGGATACTCGAAGGTGGTCGTCTTCAGCGACACGTCCTTCGGGATGTCGACCACCACCGGGCCGGGCCGGCCGGTGCGCGCGATGTGGAAGGCCTTCTTGATGGTGCGGGCCAGGTCGCGCACGTCCTTGACCAGGAAGTTGTGCTTGACGATCGGACGCGTGATGCCGACGGTGTCGCACTCCTGGAAGGCGTCCAGCCCGATCGCGGGCGTGGGCACCTGGCCGGTGATGATCACCATCGGGATGGAATCCATGTAGGCGGTCGCGATGCCGGTGATCGCGTTCGTCACGCCCGGACCCGAGGTGACCAGCGCGACGCCGACGTTGCCGGTGGCGCGCGCGTAGCCGTCTGCCGCATGCACCGCCGCCTGTTCATGGCGCACGAGCACGTGCTCGATGCTGTCCTGCTTGTACAGCGCGTCGTAGATGTAGAGGACGGCGCCGCCGGGGTAGCCCCAGATGTACTTGACGCCTTCGGCCTGGAGGCAGCGCACCAGGATTTCGGAGCCGTTGAGCTCCGCGGGAGTTTGGTTCTGCGGGGGGGCTTTGCCGTCCGTGGCGGCGGCACGCTTGAGTTCCGCGGCAGACATGTCCATTTCGAACCTTTCTGAATTTCTCTAACGAAAAACGATCGGTGCTCCTTTCCACGTCCTCGTGAGACGGGTGTGGAGCCTGCGCGGTCATGAACGGGGAAACCCAGGTCGGGCGTCCGAGTCGAGACCCGTATGTTGTGCAAAGCAGCATTATGGCATTTCGCCGCGGGTTGCCGCGCGCTGCTGCGCCGGATCTCGGGCCAGGGTGTGGCGAATGCGATAATTTCCGGTTTCGGATTTGCCCTTGCGGTTGCCGCGGCCGGCTGCTGCACAGGTGCCGGTCACGCTTTGGTCGCTGCGACGACGCAAGGTCTTGCGTGCCCCGTCCCCTTTACCCGTTTGCGCCCGAGATGACAGCGCCTTCCTCCGATACGGCGAGCACCGACCTCGCCCGCCAGAAAGCCCCGCCGCTGCGCCGGCGTCTCGCGAGCTTCCTCTATGAAGGCGTGCTGCTGTTCGGCGTCAGCTTCACCGCGGCCTTCATCTACTCGACCGCGACGCGGCAGCAGCATGCCCTGCAGGGCCGCACCGGCCTCGGGCTGGTGCTGCTGGTCGTCGTCGGCCTGTACTTCGTGTGGCTGTGGACCCGCTCGGGCCAGACGCTGGCGATGCAGACCTGGCACGTGCGACTGCTGACGGTGGATGGCCAGCCGGTCGGCGTCGGCCGTGCGATCGCGCGCTACCTGTGCAGCTGGGTCTGGTTCGCGCCGCCCCTGCTCGCCTTGTGGTGGCTCGGCCTGACGGTGAGCGGGTGGGCCGTCTTCGGCATCATCCTCGCCTGGGTGCTGTGCTACGCGGCGCTGTCCTTCCTGCACCCGCGCCGGCAGTTCTGGCACGATGCGCTGTGCGGCACCCAGCTGGTGCCGTGGGTGCCGCCCGCGGCCCAGGGCAAGCGCTGAGCGCGCCTTCCCCTGCCCCGCCGCCTGCGCCCCGGCCTCCCCCCTGCATGAAAGGTCTGTGTCTCCCATGAGCGTTTTTTCCGTCTGTGTCTATTGCGGCTCGCGCCTGGGCGCCTCTCCGGCGTATGCCGGCGTGGCCCGGGAGGTCGGCACCTGGATCGGCCGCAAGGGCTGGCGGCTGGTCTACGGCGGCGGCCGCGCCGGCCTGATGGGCCAGGTCGCCGACGCCACGCTGGCCGCCGGCGGCACCGCGGTCGGCGTGATCCCGCAGGCGCTGATGGACCGCGAGATGGGCCACCAGGGCCTGACCGAGCTGCACATCGTGCAGACCATGCACGAACGCAAGCGCATGATGGCCGAGCGCGCCGACGCGTTCCTCGCGCTGCCGGGCGGCATCGGCACCTTCGAGGAGCTGTTCGAGGTGTGGACCTGGCGCCAGCTCGGCTACCACGACAAGCCGGTCGGGCTGCTCAACACCGACGGCTACTACGACGGCCTGATCGCCTTCATGCAGCACACGCAGCAGGCCGGCTTCGTCGACCAGCGCCAGATGGAGCTGCTGCAGGTCGACACGCAGCCGCTGCCCCTGCTCGAGCGCCTCGCGCAGCTGGCGCTCACCGCCACCGAGCCGGACGACTACAGCCGCATCTGAAGCCGGCAACAAAAAACCCGCCCGAGGGCGGGTTCGATCGCGGCGATCGCGCGCGGCGTCAGATCGCGGCCTCGTCGGTCTCGCCGGTGCGGATGCGCACCACCTGCTCGACCGGGGTGACGAAGATCTTGCCGTCGCCGATCTTGCCGGTCTTGGCGGCCTTGACGATGGCCTCGATGCAGCGCTCGACGTCATCGTCCTTCACGACGACCTCGACCTTCACCTTGGGCAGGAAGTCGACCACGTACTCCGCGCCGCGGTACAGCTCGGTGTGGCCCTTCTGGCGGCCGAAACCCTTCACCTCGGTGACCGTGAGGCCCTGGACGCCGACTTCGGCCAGGGCCTCGCGCACTTCCTCGAGCTTGAAGGGTTTGATGATGGCGGTGATCTGTTTCATGTCGGCTCCGTGATGCTGAAATCGTTGGCTCTAGTCTAGTCTACGCGCGGAACTTCGACGTGATCGGATAGCGCCAGTCCCGGCCGAACGCGCGGTGCGTGATGCGGATGCCGACCGGCGCCTGACGTCGCTTGTACTCGTTGACCTTGAGCAGCCGCGTCACCCGCTCGACGTCCGCGGGATCGAAGCCGGCGGCGACGATCTCCTCGATGCTCTGGTCGTCCTCCATGTAGCGCTGCATGATGGCGTCGAGCACCTCGTATGGCGGCAGGCTGTCCTGGTCGGTCTGGTCGGGGCGCAGCTCGGCCGAAGGCGGCCGGGTGATGATGCGCTCCGGGATCACCGGCCCGATGGTGCCGTCGGCGCGCCGTGTCGGCTGGCGGTTCTTCCATTCGGCCAGGCGGTACACCAGCGTCTTGGCCACGTCCTTGATCACCGCGAAGCCGCCGGCCATGTCGCCGTAGAGCGTGCAGTAGCCCGTGGCCATCTCGCTCTTGTTGCCCGTGGTCAGCACGATGGAGCCGTACTTGTTCGACAGCGCCATCAGCAGCGTGCCGCGGATGCGGGCCTGGATGTTCTCCTCGGTCGTGTCCTCGGGCAGGCCCCTGAACTCCTCGGCCAGGCTGGCCCGGAACGCGTCGAACATCGGCGCGATCGGGAACTCGTCATAGCGCACGCCCAGGCGCGCGGCCATGTCGCGTGCGTCGATCCACGAGATCTCGGCGGTGTACGGCGAGGGCATCATCACCGCGCGCACCTTGTCCGCCCCCAGCGCATCGACCGCGACCGCGAGCACCAGCGCCGAGTCGATGCCGCCCGACAGCCCGATGATGGCGCCGGGGAAGCCGTTCTTGCCGACGTAGTCGCGCACCCCCGTGACCAGCGCCGCCCAGACCTGCGCTTCCAGCTCGGGCACCGCGGCCACCGTGCCGGTGATGCGCTCGCGCGTCACGTCGACCACCAGCAGGTGTTCCTCGAACATCGGCGCGCGCGCGCCGACCCGGCCGCTGCCGTCGATCGCGAACGAGGCCCCGTCGAACACCACCTCGTCCTGCCCGCCCACCTGGTGGGCGTAGAGGATGGGCATGCCCGATTCGCGCGCGCGCTCGGCCATGCGCTCCTCGCGCTCGTGCACCTTGCCGACGTGGTACGGCGAGGCGTTGAGCACCAGCAGCACGTCGGCACCGGCCTGGCGCGCGCTGCGCGCCGGCTCGACATACCATGCGTCCTCGCAGATGTTGAGGCCGAAGCGCAGGCCACCGACCTCGAACACCACCGGGCCACAGCCCGCCTCGCGGCCGGAGACGAAGTAGCGGCGCTCGTCGAACACCTGGTAGTTGGGCAGCTCGCGCTTCGCGTAGGTCGAGAGCACCTGCCCCCCTGCGAGCACCGAGGCCGCGTTGAAACAGCGCTGCGCGACGATCGACTTGGTCCTAACATCCCCCTGGGCGCTCCGCGACTGCGGATGGCCCACCACCAGGTACAGGCCGGGCAGGTCGGCGAGCGCCGCGGCGCAGTCGCGCACCGCCTGTTCGCAGGCGCGCACGAAGGCCGGGCGCAGCAGCAGGTCTTCGGGCGGGTAGCCGCAGATCGAAAGCTCGGGCGTCACCACCAGTTGCGCGCCCTGGGCATGGGCGGCACGGGCCATCTCGACGATCTTGCGGACATTGCCTGCGAGATCACCGACCACGGGGTTGAACTGGGCGACTGCCGCCTTGACGGATGCAGGGGATGACATCGAAGAACGCTGACGCGACGAACGTGGAAGACAAGGACCCGTCGAGGGTGTCGGACGATTATGTCATTCGGCTGCATGACGATCCCGCGCACGTGGATGCTGCGCGCTGGGATGCGCTGCTGGCCGCCTCGCCGCACCCCACGCCGTTCCTGTCCCATGCCTTCCTCGAGGCCCTGCACGCCTCGGGCAGCGCCACCGCGGACACCGGCTGGCAGCCGCAGTTCCTGACCGTCGAGCGCGACGGCGAGCTGGTGGGCGCCTGCCCGCTCTACCTGAAGTCGCACTCCTGGGGGGAGTTCGTGTTCGACTGGGCCTGGGCCGACGCCTACCGTCGCCACGGCCTGGCCTACTACCCCAAGCTGGTCGGCGCGGTGCCGTTCACCCCGGTGCCTGGCTCGCGCCTGCTGGCGCGCGACGACGCGGTGCGCGCCGTGCTGCTGGCCGCGATGGAGCACATCGTGCGCGGCCATGGGCTGTCCTCGGTGCACCTGCTGTTCCTCGACGAGGCCGACCGGCAGGCGGCCCAGGCGCGCGGCTGGATGATGCGCCGCACGGTGCAGTTCCACTGGCACAACCGCACGCCCGAGCCGTACCGCGACTTCGCCGACTTTCTCGCCAGCCTGCAGCGCGAGAAACGCAAGAAGATCCAGCAGGAGCGCCGCCGCGTCGCCGAAGCAGGCGTGAGCTTCACCTGCCTGTCAGGGCCGGAGATCACGGCCGACGACTGGGACTTCTTCCACGCCTGCTACTGCGCGACCTACCACGCGCACCGTTCGACGCCCTACCTGACGCGCGACTTCTTCACGCGGGTGGCCGAGCACATGCCGCAGCACTGGCTGCTGTTCGTCGCGCAGCGCGACGGCCGGCGCATCGCTTCCTCGCTCGTCGCGCTGGACCCGCTGGCGCGGCGGGCCTTCGGGCGCTACTGGGGCGCGCTCGAGGCCGTGCCCTGCCTGCATTTCGAGGCCTGCTACTACCAGCCACTCGACTGGTGCATCGCGCACGGTTACCAGGTGTTCGAAGGCGGCGCGCAGGGCGAACACAAGATGGCCCGCGGCCTGCTGCCGGTGCAGGCCTGGTCGGCCCACTGGCTCGCCCATCCGGCCTTTGCCGACGCCGTCGCGGAGTATCTCGCGCACGAAGGCGAGCACATCGGGCTCTACGTCGACGAGCTGCGCGAGCATTCGCCGTTCAAGGCCGGCTGAACGCCCGGCCCGGGCCTCGCACCGGCCCGGCGGCTCACTTGAAGTCGCCGCCCGCGCCGACCACCAGGCGCTGTGGCTGCAGATACTTGCGCAACGCGGCGTTCACCTCGTCGACGCTCAGGCGCGCCAGCGCCTCGTCGACCTGCTGCGAGACCAGGAAGTTGCGCTGGAGGTGCAGGTTCTCGACCAGCGCCACGGCCAGGTTGCGGTCCTGTGCACGCGACAGGCGCCGGAAGTTCAGCAGCCCTTCGCGCCCCTGCTGCAGCTCCTCGGCCGTGAAGCCCTCGGCCACCGCGCGGGCAATCTCCTCGCGCATCGCCTGCTCGACCCGCTCGAGGTTCTGCGGCGCGAAGATCGCGCTGGCGCTCCACACCGTATACGGCTCCCAGGCATTCCAGCCCAGGTAGGCATGGACGCTGTACGACAGCCCCTCGGTTTCGCGTACCCGCGTCCACAGCCGTGAGTTGCCGCCCTGGCCGAGCAGGTAGTTGGCCATCATCAGCGCCGGGTAATCCGGGTGCAATTCCTGCACCGGCAGTGCCAGGTCCATGCGCAGGTAGGCGTTCTGGCGGTCGGGCGTGCGCACCACCAGGCGCTCGGGCCGCACCTCCACGTACGGCCGTGGCACCCGGGCATACGGCTCACCGCTGCGCCAGTTGCCGAGCCGCTCGGCCAGCACGGCGCGCACCGCTTCGGCGTCGAAATCGCCCACCGCAGCGAACTGCGCGTGCGAGGCGCCGTAGAAGCGCTGGTGGAAACGCCGCACGTCGTCCAGCGTGACGCGCCGCACGGCGGCCTCGCGCTCGTCGAACGAGGGCACGTGGCGCACGTCGCCGGGCGGATAGGGGCTGAAGCGCTGGCCAAGGAGGAGGTCCACCTGCGCCTCGGGATCCTGGCGCTGCGCGTCGATGCGCGCGAGCGCCTGCTTGCGCACCTCCTCCAGCGCCTCGGGCGGGAAGGCCGGCTCGCGCAGCAGTTCCGCGACCAGCTCCAGTACCTGGGGCAGCGTGTCGCGACGCGCGGCCATCGAGACCGCCACCCCGGTCGCGCCGCCCGAGATGTCGATGTCCGCCCCCAGCTCGTCCAGCCGGTCCTGGATCTGCTGGCGCGACCGCGTCCGCGTGCCCTTGTCGAGCAGCGCCGCGGTCAGCTGCCCCACCGTGGCCAGCCCCTGGAGCGAATGCTCGGTGCCGAAGCGCAGGCGCAGCTCGGCCCGGACCATCGCGCCGCGCGTCGGCTTGGGCAGCAGCGCGAGCTGCATGCCGTTGGGCAAGGCATGGCGTTGAGTGTGGCGCTCGATGTTGGCCGGCGTGGGGTCGAACGGCGCCACCTGGGCCACCGAGGCATCGCCCTGGTAGCCTTCCAGCATTTTCGCGACATCGACACGCTCGGGCGCAGGCGCGCGCCGCGGCGCGTCGGTCGGCAGGTAAGTGGCCAGCGTGCGGTTCGAGGCCAGCAGGCGTTCCTGCGCCACGCGCTGCACGTCTGCCAGCCCGATGCCGCGTACACGGTCACGCAGCAGGAAGAACAGCCGCCAGTCGCCGGCCGCGATGGCTTCCGACAGGGCCACGCCGATGCGTTCCGGGTCGGCGAACGCAAGGTCCCAGTCCTTCAGCCACTTGGCGCGCGCCCGGCGCAACTCTTCCTCGGTCAGCGGCAGGCTCCCGATCGACTCGATGACCTCCAGCAGCACCGCACGCGCCCGCTCCACGTCCTGCCCGGGCGCCAGCTGCGCCCCGAAGACGGCAAAGCCGGGGTCGGCCAGTGCCTGGGAGAAGCCGAACACGCCAGCCGCCAGCTGCTTGTCGACCAGCGCCCGGTGCAGGCGTCCCGACGGGGTGTCGGCGAGGATCAGGCTCAGCAGCTCCACCGCCGCGTAGTCCGGATGGGCGCCCGGCGGCACGTGGTACAGCGCGTAGATCATCGGCACACCGCCGACGCGCCGCAGCGTCACCGAGCGCTCGCCGTCCTGCACCGGGTCCAGCGTGTACAGCCGCGGCAGCTCCCGCTCGGGCCTGGGCAGCTTGCCGAACGACTCGACGATCCACGCCAGGGTCTTCTTCGGGTCGAAGCTGCCCGCGACGATCAGCGTCGCGTTGTCGGGCTGGTAGTAGCGGCGGTAGAAGGCCTGCAGCCGCGCGATGTCGACGTTCTCCACGTCCGAGCGTGCGCCGATCGTGCTCTTGCCGTAGTTGTGCCACTGGTACATCGTGGCCAGCCCCTTTTCGAGCAGGATGCGACCGGCGCTGTTTTCGCCGCGCTCCATCTCGTTGCGCACCACCGTCATCTCGGTGTCCAGGTCGCGCTGCGCGATGTGGCTGTTGACCATCGCGTCGGCCTGCCACTCGAGGTACCAGCGCAGGTTGTCGTCGTTGGCCGCGAAGCTGGCGAAATAGTTGGTGCGGTCCAGCCAGGTCGAGCCGTTGGCGCGCAGGCCGCGGCGGGTGAACTCGGCCCAGGGGTTCGGGAAGCGCGGCGAGCCCTTGAAGATCAGGTGCTCGAGCAGGTGCGCCATGCCCGTTTCGCCGTAGCTCTCATGGCGCGACCCGACCCGGTAGGTCAGGTTGACCGTGGTGGTCGGCTTGGAGGCATCCGGCACCAGCAGCACCTGCAGGCCGTTGGCCAAGCGGTATTCGTGGATGCCTTCGATCGAGGGGCCGGCCTGCACGCCGGGAACGTTCAGGGCATCGGCGGCACGCCCCTCGACGGCCAGGAAACCGAGCAGCGTCGAGAACGCAAGCGCGAACAGAGCACGAAACATCGACCCTCCTGAAACGATGGGCATGTGGGTGAGAGTGCCGACTGTACCTGCGGTTCCCCGGCGGGAGGCTGGGGCGGTGTTTTTTTGGGGCGTATAAAAGCCTAAACCCCCTGCACTCGCTGGGAGTGAGG
>NZ_CALFCW010000042.1:0-2200 GCF_937950555.1 uncultured Pigmentiphaga sp.
TGTGCTCTTGCGATCTGCGGGAACGGCCCGGCCGCATAAGCGCCTCGTAGGGGAGGGCGGCAAGGAACGGCGCCGTCGCTCAGGGCGCGGCTCCGCTCAGGCCGTCAGGCGCAGGTTGTCCTCTTCGGTGAGCGCCTGCTCCAGCGCCGCCATGCCGGCCGGCACATCGAGTTGGGCGCCGGCCGCCTGCATGCTCATGCCCAGCGCGTGGACGGTGCGGAACACGTTGTGGGCACGGGCCTGCTCGCCCATCTGGCCGATGCGGACGATGTCGAGGCCGAAGGCGCCGGAGATCTCCACGCGGTAGATCTGCGACATCATCGTCAGCACCTGTTTCGACGACACCCCGGGCGGCACGTTGATGCCCACCACCGAGTACAGGCGGCACTCGGGCTCGACGAACAGACTCAGGCCCATGGCCTCGACAGCCCGCTGCAGGGCCCGCGAGCACACGGCATGGCGCTTGAAGCGCAGCGGCAGGGTTTCTTGGCAAATCAGCCGCAGTGCTTCGTGCAGCGCCAGGATGCCGGACACCGGCGCGGTGTAGTGATAGCCCTTGCGTCCCCAGAACTCCTGCGCCAGCCGGGCGTCCAGGCACCAATGCGGCATCGGCGCGCTGCGGGTCTCGATGGTGTGCCAGGCGTCCTCGGAGAAGGTGATCAGCGAGACGCCGGGAATCGACGACAGGCCCTTCTGGCCGCCGGTGACGACGATGTCGACGTTCCAGGCGTCCATTTCCAGCGGCATGGTGCTGAGCGTGCAGACCGCGTCGACGATGGTCAGCAGGCCGTGCTGCTTGGCCAGGCGGCAGATGCCGGCTACCTCGCGGTTCCACACCGTGCACGAGGTCTCGCCTTGCACCATGGTGATGACGTCGAAGCGCTCGCGGCGCAACGCCGCTTCCACCGCCTCCACGGTCGCGGCTTGACCGGGCGGCACTTCCAAGTAGGTGACCTCGCCGCCGACCCGCCGCGCCATCTCGCCGAGCCGGCCGCTGAACAGGCCATTGCGCACGCACAGCACTTTGCGGCCCGGCCAGATGACATTGGTGATGGCCATTTCCATGGCGGCCGAGGCCGGCCCGGCCACGCCCAGCACGTAAGGCGTGCGGGTCTGGAACACGTAGCGGGCCATGGTCTTCACCCGCTCGATGACTTTGCCCATGGTTTCGCCAAGGTGGTTGATCACCACCGAGTTCGCGACGGCGACCTTGTGCGGGACGGGCACCGGGCCGGCGCCCATCAGCAGCAGCGGTTCGGCAGGGAGGATCGCTTCCAGCGGCAGGTCTGGCGGCGGTTGACTGAGATCGAGTTGCTGTAAGGCGGATCGCTCTGTCATGAGTCCCTCTGGTTATGGCTACCGGTCCCTCGGTTTATTGGGGCCGGACAAGGCGCCTGTCGCGCCAGGCGCCGAAAATTTCCAGAGAGTGAACCTGCGCACGCCGATGCGCAAGCATCCGCCCCGCGGAGCGTGCGCTGTATCGAACCGCGGCGGTCAGGGGCGGTTTTGCACCAGTACCCAGGGCGCGACCACCACGCACCAGAGCTCGCGCTGCTCGGCGGAGAAGCGGCGTGCCTCGTCGACGGTGGTGCGGCGGATGCGATCCTCGGTGAGCCAGCGCTCGACGCTGGCCTTGTCGTCCTGGGCCATGCGGACGGCGACGTCGATCAAGTCCAGATCGGCGTCCACCGTAACCAGCGCGCCGCGGGCGAAGTGCCGCTCCAGCTCGGTCCATGGCAAACGGGCGGTCTCGGCGTTGAGTTTGGCGGCAAGAGCGGAATGGTCGGTGTTGGTCATGATGATGTCCTGGCCCAGTGACGGCGGGGCCGCCAAGGATAACCCGCCGGACGCTGTTCTCGCGCGCGCGGGCGGCGTAATCTCGATCGTAGCCCGCTTCGACCGGCGCCGGATGCGCCGTGCGGGCGATCGACCGTCATCACCGTCCCAAGCAGAGGGAGTAGCCGCGGATGGTCATCAAGATCGATCAGCCCATCGTCGGTATCGAGCTGGTACGCCCCGCCCCAGCGTCGGACAGCGTGCAGCAGATGCACGAAAAGCTGCAGCGCCCGCCGGTGCTGGAGGGCTGCACCTACAAGATCAAGACGCCGCTGTCGGAGCACGCGCTGTACGTCACCATCAACGACATCGTGCTCAACCCCGGCACCGAGCACGAGCAGCGCCGGCCGTTCGAGATCTTCAT
>NZ_CALFCW010000043.1:0-89633 GCF_937950555.1 uncultured Pigmentiphaga sp.
CCCCGCCGGCCCGGCGCGGCTCGTCGCCGAAGTCGCCCACGCCTGGCGCGCGGCCGCCCAGGCATATGCGGCCGAGGGCTTTGCGCCGTTTCGCGAACGCTTTGCCCGCTGGGACGCGCTCTACGGCCAACCCGTGCGCATCATCAATGACGGCCGCGTGCTATTCGAAGGCACGGCGCGGGGAGTCGACGAGCGCGCCATGCTCCAGGTCGAAGACGCCGAGGGCCGGCTGCAAGCGGTTACCGTGGGCGACATTTCGGTGCGCGCCGCGCCCCAAGGAGGACTGGCATGAAAGCCGCAGCGCCTGCCGCCCACGACGACCCGCCCACGCTGCTCATCGACGCAGGCAACACCCGCGTCAAGCTTGGGTGGCGCGAAGGCGGCCCTGAGCTGCGCCACCCACTGCAGGCGGCCTTCCGGCACGACGAACTCCCCTCGGCCCTGCCCCGCTGGCTGGCCGAACATGGCCTGCGACCGCAGCGTGCCTTCGGGTCCAACGTCGCGGGCCCGCGCATCGAACAGCTGATCGGCGAGCTCCTGGCGCAGGAGGACTGCACCGTGCACTGGATACGCGCCAGCCGCCGGTTGCTCGGGGTGACCAACGGCTACCGGCACCCAGAACGGCTGGGAACCGACCGTTGGCTCAGCCTGGTCGGGATCTGGCAGGGATGGCGCCGCGCCGCGCCCCCCGGCGCCCCGGCGCCCGTGCACGTAATCGCGCATTTCGGGACAGCAACGACCGTGGACACGCTCGATGCAGGCGGTCGCTTTGCCGGCGGGCTCATCCTGCCCGGCCGCGAACTCATGCGGCAATCGCTCGCCGCGGGCACCGCGGGCCTGCCGCGGGCCAACGGACAGGCCACGCCATTTCCCGACAATACCGACGATGCGATCATGTCGGGCATCGCAGCCGCCCAGGCCGGCGCCGTGGTGCGCCAATGGCTGGCGGCGCGGGAGCGCTACCGGCAGGAACCGCTACTGGTCGCAAGCGGCGGTGCCTGGACCGCCATTGCCGACGAAGTCATCCACCTGATGCGCGCCATCGGCTCGACGCAACCGGTCCGGGTCGTCGACAATCCCGTGCTCGACGGCCTGGCCTGCCTGGCCGAGTCGGGTATCGTTTCCGCTTCATCCTGATCACCCCGGGTTTTCATGCGCAGCCTGTTCGTCTTACTGCTCCTCGCCAATGTGGCGCTCTTCGGCATGGAACGCGGCTGGTTCGGCCAGCCGCTTTCTGAACGAGGCCGAGACCCGGCCAGGCTGAAAATGGAAATCCGGCCCGACACGATCCAGGTGCCGCGCCTGCCGGGCATCAATGCAGCGCCCGAGCCCGCCCCCTGGGCAAGCGTGCCGTCCCCCCAGCGGGCGGCGCCGGCTTCCTCCCCGGCCCGGCCTGCCCCTCCCGGATCGCCCTCCATCGCGACGCCAGCATCTCCCGCCCCCGCTGCGGCGCCGGAATCGCCGCCCCTGCCGTCTGCCCCGGTAACGCCGGCCTACGGCGAACCCGCCCCCCTGGCAACCGAAAATGCTGCGACCACGGGCGAGCCCGTGGCCGGCCGGCCCTTCGCCTGCCTGGAATGGGGCGTTTTCGGTGACGCGGAACTCGGCGCCGCCCAAGACTGGCTCGGCCAACACCTGCCCGGCGTCAAGTACAGCGCCCGGCGCGAAGCAGGCCGCCCAGGCTGGATGGTCATCGTGCCTCCGCTCGGCAGCGCCGCCGCTGCCCAGGCCGCCGCCGCGCAACTTGGCCGGGATGGCGTGAAGGAATATTTCGTCATCCAAGAGGCCGGCCCGTTCCAGTACGGCATCTCGTTGGGCGTGTTCAGCACGGAGGCGGGCGCCCGCAAGCACGCGGCGACCGTGCAAGGCCAAGGCGTGCGCAACGTGAAAGTGGTGCCGCGCGACCCGCAGGGAGGCAAGAACTGGTTACGGCTCGAGGACGTATCGCCCGCCGGGCGCCGCGCGCTGGACGACGCCCGAAGCCTTTTCGGCCGCGCTTCGGTGCGGGACTGCCGCTAGTCCCCGCGCGGCTCAGCTCCCGCGTATGCGCTGGACGAGCTTGGTGGTCGAGCGGTCGTGCTCGAAATCGATGGCGACCGCGTCGCCGCCCCAGCTGCGCACCAGCGCTGTCTCGGGCAGTTTCTCCATGTCGTAATCACCGCCCTTGACGATCAAATCGGGCCGCAGCTTGCCGATCAGCTCGAGCGGGGTGTCTTCGTCGAACCAGGTGACCACGTCCACCGACGCCAGGGCAGCCAGCAGCGCGGCACGATCGTCCTGGCCGTTCAGCGGCCTGTCCGGCCCCTTGCCCAGCCGCCGCGCCGAAGCATCGGTATTGATGGCCACCACCAGCATGGCGCCGAGCTGCGCGGCCGCGTCCAGATAGGTGACGTGGCCGCGGTGCAGAATATCGAAGACGCCGTTGGTGAACACCACGGGACGCGGCCACGCCGCGCGCGCGGCCAGGCATTCATCGGGGCTGAGGATCTTGGATTCGAAGCGGGCAGGCACGATGGGCGGCACACGGATGCAAAGCGTTCATTGTAGAGGCGTGACGGCCGGTCCGTGCAGGAATGCCTTCCGGGCGGCAACGATACACTCTGTGCAGGGCCACGGCCGGGGCCGCCACGGAACGAAGGAATCGCAATGCGACTACTGCTGGTGGAAGACGACCCGATGATAGGGGAAAGCGTGTTCGACGTGCTGCGCGCCGAACACTACGCGGTGGACTGGGTGAAGAACGCCAAGAGCGCCGATACCGCGCTGCGCACCGAGCATTACGACCTGGTATTGCTGGACCTCGGCCTGCCCGACGGTGACGGCCTGGCGCTGCTGCGCGGCCTGCGGGCGCGCAAGGTGCAGACGCCGGTGCTCATCGCGACCGCCCGCGATGCGGTCGAACAACGCATCGCGGGCCTGGATGCGGGTGCCGACGACTACGTGGTCAAGCCCTACGACGTGGACGAAGTGCTGGCACGCATCCGGGCCCTGATCCGGCGCAGCGCCGGACGTGGCGAGCCCTTATACGAACATGGCGGCGTGGTGCTCGACCCGGCCACGCGCACCGCCACGGTCAACGGCGAACCGGTCATGCTCACGGCCAAGGAATGGGCGGTGCTGGAACCGCTCCTGGCGCGGCCCGGCCTCATCCTGTCCCGCGCCCAATTGGAAGAGAAACTCTACAGCTGGAAAGACGAAATCAGCAGCAACGCCGTCGAGGTGTACATCCACGGCCTGCGCAAGAAACTAGGCGCTCAATTCATCCAGACGGTTCGCGGCGTCGGATACGTGATTCCCAAAGGCTGACATGTCGCGCTTTCCCATCCGTTCGCTGCGCGGCCGCTTGCTGGCTTTCCTGCTGGCGGCCATATTCCTCGCGGCGCTGCTGCAAGGCGCCATTGCGTATCGCGGCGCGCTGATCCAGACCGACGAAATTTTCGATCACCAGCTGCGGCGCATCGCGCTCTCCCTGGGCAACGGCAATCCCCTGTTCAGCACGGGGCCGGATGGCGGCGTCCTCGACGACCCCGCCGCACGCGACCTGATCATTCAAATCTGGACGCCAGATGGCGTGCGCCTGTTCCGGTCCACCCCCAAGCTCGTCCTGCCCGATCGCATCGTGCCCGGTTTCTCCACGGTGGAAACCGAAGGCAACGCTTATCGCATGTATACCCTCCAGGCACCCCTGCAGGTCATCCAGGTCGCACAGGACGTACGCGTGCGCAAGTCCACGGCGCGGTCGCTCGCCCTGCGCACGATATGGCCCATCGCCGCCATGGCGCCGCTGCTCATGCTCGTCGTCTGGTGGGTGGTCAGCCACGCGCTGACGCCGGTGGAACGGACGCGCAGGCAGATCGCCTCGCGCCAGCCCGACGACTTGTCCCCGGTCAGCGATTCCGGGCTACCCGATGAAGTCCGCCCTCTCGTCCGGGAGCTCAACCTGTTGCTCGGGCGGGTGCGCCAGGCCTTCGCCGCCCAGCAGCAATTCGTGACCGACGCTGCCCACGAATTGCGCACGCCGCTCGCCGCGCTGAAGCTGCAGCTGGAATCGATCAAGCGAGCTCAAGACGAAGCGTCGCGCCAACAAGCCTTCGAGCGCCTTGCCGCCGGCATCGAACGCAGTGCCCGGCTGGTCGAGCAATTACTGTCGCTGGCACGGCAAGAAGCGCCCGTGGCTTCCTTTGCCGAGATAGACCTGGCAGACGTCGTGCGCACGGCGATCAGCGACGTCCTGCCGCAGGCCCAGGCGCGCGGCGTGGACATCGGCATGGAAGGCGCGCCCAGCGCCCGGCTCCGCGGACAGGGTGACGCGCTGGCGCTGCTGGTGCGCAACCTGGTCGACAACGCGGTCAAGTATGCGCCCCAGTCTGGACGGGTGGACGTGCGGCTCGCGAACGACAGGCAGTGCGTCACGCTGGACGTGGATGACGACGGGCCGGGCATCCCGCCTTCCGAACGCAGCAGGGTGTTCGATCGCTTCTACCGGCTCCATGCGGCAGAGACGCCGGGCAGCGGCCTGGGGCTGGCCATCGTCAAGGCCGTCGCGGCACGCCACGGCGCGACGGTCGAACTGCAGGACTCCCCACTGGGCGGGCTGCGCGTGCGGGTGCGCTTTCCTCATCGCGCGACTTAAGCATGGCTTAAGGAAACGGCTTCACCATCGCGCCATGACTCAACCACTCATGGCAAAGGAGCCGACTATGCATACCCGCAAATTCTCCGCCTCGCACCTGGTTGTGGCGTTGGTTGCCGCAGGCGTATTCGGCGCGGCCGGCGCCGGCGCTCTGACCCGCATCGCCGATGGCCAAGCCGACCCGGCCACCTTGACCACGCCTTCGTCCTCCGCTCCAGTGGGCGCGGCTACCCTGCCCGACTTTTCGCAGATCACGCAAAGCTACGGCCCGGCCGTGGTCAACATCAGCGTTACCGGCGCCCGCAAGGTCGCTGACGATCCGTTCGAGCACTTCTTCCGCGGCTTTCCCGGGTATCCCCGCGGCGGCGAGCGCAGCGTGCCCGTGCGTGGCCAGGGATCGGGGTTCATCGTGAGCCCTGACGGCCTCATCCTGACCAATGCGCACGTGGTGAACGGCGCCAAAGAAGTGACCGTCAAGCTCACCGACCGGCGAGAGTTCCAGGCCAAGGTGCTGGGCGCAGACCCGCGCACCGACGTGGCCGTGCTCAAGATCGACGCAAAAGGCCTGCCCACCGTGAAGCTGGGCGATCCCAACGCGCTGCGCGTCGGGGAATGGGTGCTAGCCATCGGATCGCCCTACGGACTGGAAAACACGGTGACGGCAGGCGTCGTCAGTGCCAAAGGCCGCTCGCTCCCGAGCGACAGCGCCGTGCCCTTCATCCAGACCGACGTGGCGGTCAACCCAGGCAACTCGGGCGGACCGCTGTTCAACTCGCGCGGCGAGGTCGTGGGCATCAACTCGCAAATCTATAGCCAGACCGGCGGCTATCAAGGCCTGTCGTTCGCCATCCCGATCGACCTGGCAACCCGGGTCAAGGACCAGATCATCGCGCATGGCGAAGTACGCCATGCCCGGCTTGGCGTGACCATCCAGGAGGTCAACCAGGCGCTGGCCGACTCGTTCAGGCTCGATGCGCCCGCCGGCGCGCTCGTGGCCCACGTCGAGCCCGGCAGCCCCGCAGACAAGGCTGGACTGAAGGCAGGCGATGTCATACGCGGCATCGACGGCAAGCCCGTAGTCGCCTCGGGCGACTTGCCCGCCGCGATCAGCCTGGCCTCGCCCGGCCAGGAGGTGAAGCTGGAGGTATGGCGCGACGGCAAGCCACGCGACATCGTCGCCAAGCTGGGCGGTGCCGAACCGGAAACCGTCGCCCGGACCGATGCGCCGGGCGCATCCCAAGGCAAACTGGGCCTGGCGCTGCGGCCGCTTTCCCCGCGGGAACGGGCGGCCACGGAAGGCCAAGGTGGCTTAATTGTCGAACAGGCGGTCGGTCCGGCGGAGAAAGCGGGCATCGAGCCCGGCGATGTGCTGCTCGCACTCAACGGGGTGCCCGTGCAAGACGTGGACCAGGTGCGCAGCCTGCTCGCCCAGTCAGGCAATACGGTGGCGCTGCTGATCCAGCGGGGCGACGCGAAACTCTTCGTGCCGGTGCCCTTGGGTTGACGCCGCCTACCGCGCCATGAGCTCCTTGCGGTAGCGGTTCAAGTCCTGCACCGTGGCGAAGCTGCGGCCAAGCAAGGTGGAGAGATTGTGCAAAATGCGGTCGACCACCTTGCTTTCCCATTCCTTGTCGAACTGGATCTGCTCGTCGAGCCAGCGCTCCAGCCAGCCGGGCTCGGGCAGGCGCGACTGGACCGTATCGTTGGGAAAAAGGCTCTTGTTGACGTGCAGGTTGGTGGGATGCAAGGCCTGCGACGTACGCTTGGCCGAGGCCATCAGCACGCCGATCTTGGCGAATGCGGCGCGTGCCTGGTCGGCCAGCTCTTTTCCGCGGTCCGTCAGGGCGCGCTTCATGTACCGGAGATAGGCCCCTGCATGGCGTGCTTCGTCCTGGGCGATGAGCTTGTAGATGGCCTTGATCACCGGCTCGGTGTGCCACTGGGCGGCGCGCCGATACCAGTGATTCAGGCGGATCTCGCCGCAGAAGTGCAAGGTGAGGGTTTCCAGCGCGGGCGCGGCGTCGAACTCGAAGCGAACGTTGTGCAGCTCTTCTTCGGTGGGAACCAGGTCGGGCCGAAAGCGCCGCAAATACTCCTGGAGCACCAGGGAGTGCTTTTGTTCCTCGTAAAACCAGATCGACATGAAGGCGCTGAAGTCGCTGTCTTCGCGGTTGTCGCGCAGGAACATTTCGGTGGCGGGCAATGCCGACCACTCCGTGATCGCGTTCATCTTGATCGTGCGCGCCTGTTCATCGGTCAACAGGCTGGCGTCGAACTGATCCCACGGCACGTCCTTTCCCATGTCCCAGCGCACGGACTCCAGGGATTTGAAAAGCTCCGGGTACAACATGGCGGGC
Source organism: uncultured Pigmentiphaga sp. (assembly GCF_937950555.1). Taxonomy (NCBI): domain Bacteria; kingdom Pseudomonadati; phylum Pseudomonadota; class Betaproteobacteria; order Burkholderiales; family Alcaligenaceae; genus Pigmentiphaga; species uncultured Pigmentiphaga sp. The sequence continues at coordinate 6,991 of NZ_CALFCW010000043.1, forward strand.
CCCCTGTATCGAAGCCGGCAGCCTGGGCGGGCCAAGGCGCCGGAAGGTCGACGAACGACGGACGATATAGGCGGAGTTTTACCCCCTAATGACGCCTTTCTTCTACACCCGGCGCGCCCGGACGGCAAGCCGATGTAACAAACTCACAGGATAGGATGCAGCGCCGGCCGCTCACGCGCCCGCACGACTTGGGGGAGCAGGCTGCCGAGCCACATACCCGCGAATCCTGCCAGCAAACCGGCCAATTGTGGAGGGAACACCTCTGGGGCGAAGGCCCGGACCAGAAGCCAGGCCACGACCCCGAGGACCGACGACAGCACCGCGCCCTGCGTGGTCGCGCGCCGCCAGTAAAGCCCCATCAACAGCGGCACGAAGGCACCCACCAGCGTGACCGTGTACGCGCCCGCCACCATCTCGTAGATGCTGTCGGATGTGACCAGCGCAAAAGTCAGCACGCACAGCCCGAACACGACCACGGACCAGCGCATGGCACGCAGGAAGGCCTTGTCCGACATCCCCGGGCGGACATGGCGCAGGATGTTCTCGGCGAAGGTCGTGGACGGGGCCAGCAGCGTGGCCGAGGCCGTGGACATGATGGCCGAGAGCAGCGCGCCGAAGAAGAACACCTGCGCCGCGACGGGCATGTGCTCCAGGATGATGGTCGGCAGGATCTTCTGCGGATCCTCCTGCATGAGCTCGCCCACTTTCTCGGGCATGATGCCGAACGCGGCCACCGCGATGTACATGGGGATGAAGGCAAAAGCCAAGTAAAGCAAGCCACCGATGACCGGGCCCCGGCGGGCGGTGGCAACGTCTTTGGACGACATGACCCGCTGGTAGACGTCCTGCTGCGGGATGGATCCCAGCATCATCGTGAGCAGCGCCGCGATGAAGAACAGGATATCGTGCGGCGTGGCAGGCGGCAGCAGGCTGAACAGGTCCCGGCTGGAGGCCTGGTGCACGACCGCGTCCACCCCGCCAGCCAGGTCGGTGGCGAAATACGCAATGGTGAACAACCCCACCACGATGATGATCATCTGGAAAAAATCGGTCAGCGCCACCGACCACATGCCGCCGAACAGCGTGTAGGTCATGACGATAAGGGTGCCGATGATCATGCCCCCCGTCTGTGAAAACACGCCCGGATCGAGCATGTGGAACACCAGCCCCAGCGCCTTGACCTGCGCCGCGACCCATCCCAGGTAAGAGATGATGATGGCCACGCTCATCAAGACCTCGACGAAGGGGCCGTAGCGCTCGCGGTAATAGTCGCCGAGGGTGAGCAGATTGTGCCGGTAGAGGCGGGCGGCAAAAAACAGCCCCACCAGCACCAAGCACATCGACGCGCCGAACGGGTCCTCCACCACGCCGTCCAGGCCTTCCTGCACGAAGACCGCCGGTACGCCCAGCACCGCCTCGGAGCCAAACCAGGTGGCAAAAGTCGTGGCGATGACGATGAACAGCGGAAGGGAGCGGCCGGCAACAGCGTAATCGGTGGAATTCGACACCCGACGAGCGGCGACGACCCCGATGGCGACGGAAACCAGCAGGTATAGCAAGACGAACCAGAACACCATGATGTCGCGGCCACCCGGACAAATGCCAAAACCGCGGGAGTATCGCATAGCGCGCCCCGAAAGCCCAGGCAAAAACAGCGTGCCGGGCACGCCTGAACGCCGCCGTCGCCAGGGCTGTGGAGGCTTCCGGCTGCACCGGCCTGCCTAGGCCAGGCGTGCCGCCGGGCCCCGCCGGTCGTCTAGCGCGACACGGCCCACAAGGCCACGGCCACCCCCACCGCCAACACGCCGGCGATGACCGCCAGCAGGCGGTTGGTCTGCTGCTGCGCCGCCCGCAGGCGCTGCAATTCGGCCAGCGTCTCGCCGGAGCGGTCGGGGCGCGCCAGCTGGCTGTGCACCAGCCGCGGGATCTGGGGAAGCATCTGGGCCCATTGCTGGGATTCGCGCTGGATGCCGTTGCGCAGCGCCGCCCAGCCCACGCGCTCGTTCATCCAGCGCTCAAGATAGGGCTTGGCGGTCTTCCAGAGATCGAGCGAGGGATCGAGCTCACGGCCCAGGCCTTCGATGTTGAGCAAGGTTTTCTGCAGCAACACCAGCTGCGGCTGGATCTCGACATTGAAACGGCGCGAGGTCTGGAACAGCCGCAACAATACCTGCCCGAGGGAAATCTCCGCCAGCGGCCGGTCGAAATACGGCTCGCAACATGCCCGGATCGCACCTTCCAGTTCTTCTTCCCGGGTCCCGGCCGGAACCCACCCAGACTCGATGTGCAGGCGCGCCACCTGCCGGTAATCGCGCCGGAAGAAAGCCAGGAAATTCTGGGCCAGATAGTTTTTGTCGAACTCCGACAGCGACCCGACGATGCCGAAATCGAGCGCGATGTAGCGCCCCAGCGTGCGGGGATCGTCCGACACGTAAATGTTGCCGGGATGCATGTCGGCATGGAAAAAGCCGTCGGCGAACATCTGCGTGAAGCAGATTTCCACGCCATCCCGCGCCAGCTTTTTCAAGTCCACGCCGGCCTCGACCAAGCGGTCGACATGGCTGACGGGGATGCCGCGCATGCGCTCCATCGTGAAAATGGACGGCGAGCAATAATCCCACATCACTTCCGGCACGATCAACAGGTCGCCGCGCGGCCCGTCCGGGGAGAAATTCCGGCGCAGCTGGCTGCAATTGGCGGCCTCGCGCAGCAGGTCGAGCTCGTCGTGGAGGTATTTGTCGAACTCCGCCACCACTTCGCGCGGCTTCAGGCGGCGACCATCGGCGGAAACCTTCTCGATCAGGGCGGCGGCGGCGCGCAACAAGCGCAGGTCTTTCTCGATGATGGGCGCCATGTTGGGCCGCAGCACCTTGACCGCCACCTCGCGGCCGTCGCGCAGCACCGCGAAATGCACCTGGGCGATCGACGCAGAGGCTACCGGGTTACGGTCGAAGCTGGCGAAAAGCTCGTCTGGATGGCGTCCCAGTTCCCGGCGGATGCACTCGATCGCGACTTCGCTCGGGAACGGCGGCACGCGATCCTGGAGCCGGGCCAGCTCGTCGGCGATGTCCGCGGGGATGAGGTCGCGACGCGTGGACAGCACCTGGCCGAACTTGACGAAAATGGGCCCCAGCGTCTCCAGCGCCATCCGCAGGCGTTCGCCGCGCGGCGCATCGAGCTTGCGCCCCAGCCGCAACACGACCAGCAGCCGCTCGGTCCAGGGATGCCGGATGCCGGAGATGACGAGTTCGTCCAGCCCATAGCGGAAGCTGACGAAGATGATGCGAATCAGGCGCAGGAAGGTGAGCATGGCGTCACGCCCCCTTGCCCGGGCTTGCTTCCAGACGGGCGAGCCGCGCGTTCAAATGCTCGACGCGCTTGGCGGCGCGCTCGACGTCGTCCCGCAGCCGGCGCACTTCGCCCGCCCACTGCTGCACTTCCGGCTTCGAGGCCACGGCGCGCGACTCCTCGGCCAGATACTCGGCCACGTTTTCGGCCAGCCGCCAGGCGCCCGCGCGCGCGCCCTGGGCCAGGCCGCGCGCTGTCCGCACGAGGCGGGCCGCGGGGATGTCCCCAATCACGGCAGCCAAGTCCTCCTCCACGTCCCAGCGCAAGTCGCGTGTCAGGTCGCCCACGACGTGCGCCAGGGCGGCATCCCCTTCGATGCGCACGGCGCCCATGCGACGGGCGGCATCTTCTGACAGCAGATCCGGGAGCCGGCCCGTATCCACGCTAAGCGTGACGTCGGGGGCAGCCTCCGGTCCGGCGGCCTGCACGAGTCCGTGAGGGGTGATGGTCAGCGCCAGATGCATGCCGCCGGCGACGAGGCAGGCCGTCTTGCCGGCATGCGGGCGGAGCCTTTCGCGCGCCCAGGGTTCGCGCAGCAACAGCGCGTTGAGCACCCGGATGGCGACGGCGGAAGGATTCAACGAGGACACGGGCATAGGGACGGAAAAAAATACGCCCGTCCGCAGACGGGCGCTCCACGGGGTTGGACCCCGCAAGTTTACCGGCTCGCGAGCCGGAACGTGATTTATTCGTCCCGGGCCGGGATCTGCTGCACGCCGGCCAGCAGCCACCCGCCGTCGTTGGGCTTGAAGAGATTCCAGACCTCCTCGAAACGGAAGGCCTCGGTGCCCGGCGCTTCGCGCAGCATGCCCGAGAAGCGGACGCTGGCAAGGTGCCCGTCGGAGACCGTCTCGATGCCCAGCAGCTCGGCATTGAGCAGGACCACCTCGGTGACGTTTTGCCCTTCACGCTTGCCGATCTGCTGGCTCAGCTCGGCGAGGAGGTCGTCCGTCACCAGCTCGCGCAGCTCATCGATATCGCCGCGGTCCCATACCCCCTGCAGCTTGACGAAGTAGTTCTTCGCGTGGCGCAGGAAGTTCACGGTGTCGAAGTCGCTCGGGATGCCCCATTCCCCCTTGGCGGGCTCTTCCACCGCCGTCGCAGTGGGGGCGGCAGCAGGAGCGGCCGCGACGGGCGCCAAAGGTGCCCGCGCCATGGGCTGGACCGGCGGCTCCTCCCGTTGGAAGCGGCTATTGCCCGCACCTTGCAGTGCCGGCTGCTGGCCACCGCGCAGGCGACGCAGGATGAACATCAAGGCAAAGACCACCAGCGCGATCAAGAGCAGGCTGCCGATGAACTCGGCGGCAGCGGCCCCGAGGCCGAAGTGCGACAGCAACGCGGCGAGGCCCAGGCCCGCGGCAATGCCGGCAATGGGCCCAAGCCAGCGCGACATGCCGCTGCGCGCCGCCGTGGCGCCGGCGGCGCCCGCCGCAGCCGGAGCAGCCTGCGACGGCGCGGCCTGCTGGCCCTGTTGCTGGGGATTACGCGCCGGCGGCACGGCCTGCCGCTGGGTGACGTTGCTCGATTGACGGCCTATGCTGCCTCCGCCCCCGAGGCGCTTGGCCAAGGCGTCGTGCGAAACGCCGAGCATCGCCACCGTCGAGATGGCAATGACCAGCGCCGGAAGGATCCGGGAAAAGAATCGTCGAGACATTGTATGGATTCTCCTGTAATCAATGTCGTGGCTGCGAGCGCCTACCGAACCGCGCCGGACCTTGTCCGAAGCGCCCGGCGCGCCCACCCGCCGTTTCCGTCAGTCCGGGCCCGGCCGCTACGCCCCCGCAGACGCGACGCCCCGCCTTTCCTGACAATAAGCTGAAATTTAACGGACTGAGCAACAAATCGCCAGTCGCAAGCGCCTGGATTTGCAAGGAAGATGCAACAGTGCCTGACCTCGCGCCCTAGAGCCGAACGCCCTCGTGCAGGGCGACCACACCGGCAGTCAAGTTGAAATATTGCACCCGCGCCAAGCCCGCCTTCTCCAGCATGCGGGCCAAGGTCTCCTGGTCGGGGTGCATGCGGATGGATTCGGCGAGGTACCGATAGCTGGCCTCGTCCTTGGCCACCTTGCGGCCCAGCCACGGCAGCACGTTGAACGAATACCAGTCGTAGGCCGCGCGCAGGGGTTTGGCCACCTGCGAAAACTCCAGCACGAGCAGCTTGCCGCCCGGGCGCAGCACGCGGGTCATCTCCGCCAGGGCAAGGTCCTTGTGCGTCATGTTGCGCAAGCCGAACGCCACGGTCACCCGGTCGAAATAGCCATTCGGGAAAGGTAGCTTCTCGGCATCACACACTGCGGTCGGTATGATCAGCCCCTCATCGAGCAGCCGGTCGCGCCCGACGCGCAGCATGGAATCATTGATGTCGGTGAGCCATACCTCGCCCGTCGGCCCGGCACGGCGCGCGAAGGCCTTGGCGAGATCGCCGGTGCCGCCCGCGATGTCCAGGACTTTCATGCCCGGACGCACGCCCGCACGCGCCACGGTGAACAGCTTCCAGGCCCGGTGGAGCCCGCCGGACATCAGGTCGTTCATCAGATCGTAACGGGAGGCCACCGAATGGAAGACTTCGGCGACCTTTCGGGCTTTCTCGGCTTCGGCCACTTTCTGGAAGCCGAAATGCGTGGTGCCGTCCGCGACGTCGACGCTCTCCGGACCCGCGGAATAATGCTTATCGCTCATTGTTTACCTTCACGGCGTACTTCGGTTGTTTCCAGGCCGTCCAGTGGCTCGGGATCGCGGGACGCGCCGGCAGCCTCGAGCGCAGCGAGATATTCGGCCCAGAGCCGGTCCTGGTCGCGCCCGAGCGCATACAGGATGTCCCAGGAGTAAATGCCCGTGCTGTGCCCGTCGGAAAAATGGGGCTGCACCGCATAGTTGCCCACCGGGTCCAGTGCCACGATGTCGACGTCGCGCTTGCCGACCTGCAAGGTTTCCTGGCCCGGCCCATGCCCGCGCACTTCGGCGGAGGGGCTATAGACCCGCAGCAGCTCGAACGGCAGCTTGAAAGTCTTGCCGTCATCGAAGGAGATCTCGAGCACCCGGGACTTGCGGTGCACGACGATGTTGGTCGGCGAAGGGATGTGTTTGTCGAGGCCTGCCATAATTTTCTCGCGCTAAGCCCTCCATGGTAGCCGATGGACGCGCCGCGCCCCCGCCACCGAAGGAACCGGTGCCCGCGTGTCACATACGTGAAACAATACCGCCATACTATGGACATGCTTGAGCAACCTTGAGCGGCACACCATGTCCAGCACCATTTTAGTCGTCGAAGACGAACCGGCCATCCAGGAGCTGATTTCCGTCAACCTGTCCTTCGCGGGCCATAAAGTCTTGCGGGCGGCCGATGCGGAACAGGCGCAAACCCTGATCCGCGCCGAACTGCCCGACCTCATCCTGCTCGATTGGATGCTGCCCGGCACGTCGGGAATCGCCCTGGCCCGCAAGCTGCGTGCCGAAGAGCGCACCAAGGGCGTTCCCATCATCATGCTCACCGCCAAGGGCGCGGAACAGGATAAAGTCGACGGGCTCGAAGCCGGGGCCGACGACTACATCACCAAGCCGTTCTCGCCCAAGGAGCTCATGGCCCGCATCAAGGCCGTGCTGCGCCGGCGGGCGCCCCAGCTGACCGACGACCCGATCGAGGTGGCCGGGCTGCAGCTGGACCCGTCTACCCACCGCCTCAACGGCCATGGCCGGCCCCTCGACATCGGGCCGACGGAATTCCGCCTGCTACATTTCTTCATGACCCACCCCGAACGGGTCTTCACGCGCTCGCAATTGCTGGACCACGTCTGGGGGGATCACGTGTTCGTCGAAGAACGGACCGTGGACGTGCACATCCGCCGCCTGCGCAAGGCGCTCGAGCCGAGCAAGCACGATTGCCACATCGAAACCATCCGCGGCAGCGGCTACCGGTTCACGGCGCGTCCCGCCATGAACGGCAGCGGCGCCTGATCCGCCTTCGCGAACGGCACCGATCGATGAAGCCGGCCCGCTCTGCGGCTTCTGCCCCCTCGCCCCGTCGTTTACCCCGGCCCGCAATGCGACAATGCCCGCCATGGTCTGGCTACGCACCCTCCTCGCCGCCCTAGCCTGGGCCGCGCTGGCCGCCCTCGCCCGGCCCGCCACCGGCAGGTTCGGCTGGGAAGTGCTCTGCTTCGGACTGGGAACGCTGCTGCTGTGGCACGTCTGGCAGCTCTCGCGGGTCACGCGCTGGACCCTCGACTTGAAGCGTCCCCCACCTGCGTCGGCCGGCTCATGGGATGACGCGCTGGCGCGCATTTATCAGCACCTGCGCCAGCAGGAGCGCCAGCTGGCGGAGCTGGAAGGCAACGTGCACGGGTTCTTCGCCGCCGCGCAGGCACTGCCCGACGGCTTGGTCACGCTGGACCATGAATTCCACATCGACTGGTGCAACCGCGTCGCGCGCCAGCACCTGGGCCTGCGCTTTCCTGCAGACCGCGGCCAGAACCTGCTGAACCTCGTGCGCGCGCCATCCTTCGTGGAATACGCCCGCCAGCCGGAATGGCCCGCCCCGTTGCTGATGCGCAGCCCGGGAGGCGGTGAGCGGATGCTGCTGGCGCAACTCATTACGTACGGCGGGAACCAACGCATGCTGCTGACCCGCGACGTCACGCAGCTCGAAAAACTCGAGACGACTCGCCGCGATTTCGTCGCCAACGTCTCGCACGAACTGCGCACGCCGCTCACGGTCCTGGCCGGGTTCCTGGAAACGCTGCGCGACATGCCGCCCGACGCCCTCAGCGAGGATCAACGCGCGCACTACCTCAAGCTGATGCACGACCAGGCCCAGCGCATGCAGGCCATCGTCGCGGACCTGCTCACCCTTTCGACCCTGGAATCCTCGCCCAGCGCCGACCCGCGCCCCGTCGGCATGCTCGGGCTGATCGAAACCGCATTGGGCCAGGCGCGCGCGCTTTCGGCCGGCCGCCATGCGTTCGCCAGTGAAGTCGATGCCGGGCTGGACATCCTCGGCACCGCCACCGAGATTGCCTCTGCCCTGTCCAACCTCATCGTCAACGCCGTGCGCTACACGCCCGACGGGGGCCGCATCTCCGTGAGCTGGCGACGCACGCCCGACGGCGGCGCCTGCTTCGCCGTCCGGGATACCGGCATCGGCATCGCTCCCCATCACCTGCCGCGGCTGACCGAGCGCTTCTATCGGGTCGACCGCAGCCGCTCGCGTGAATCTGGCGGCACGGGGCTGGGCCTGGCGATCACCAAGCACATCGCCATGCGGCATGAAGCCGAATTGACAATCGACAGCGAGCTGGGGCAAGGCAGCACGTTCTCCTTGATTTTCCCCGAATCCCGCATCGCCGAGGGCGACCAAACCGGTCGGCACTAGGGTTTCTCCGGACCTGGCGCACGCCTGGGGTTAAGATAGGAAAACCCATACCCGCCGGCCGCCTCACGCCGAAGCGCGCCGCCCTAGCCGGAACCGTACCCCATGGCGAAAATCGTCTTACTCGAGAACATTCACCCCAGCGCGGTCGAGGTTTTCTCCGCCGCCGGCTTCACGCAGATCGAAACGCACGCCAGCGCCCTTCCGCCGGAGGCGCTACGCGACGCCCTGCGGGGCGCGAGCGTCGTGGGCATACGCTCCCGCACACACCTGGACGCCAGCATCATTACCAGCCTGCCCGACCTGCGGGTCATCGGCTGCTTCTGCATAGGCACCAACCAGGTCGACCTCGCCACCGCCATGGAAAGCGGCATTCCGGTCTTCAATGCCCCGTTCTCCAATACGCGCTCGGTGGCCGAATTGGTCTTGGCGGAAGCCATTCTGCTCTTGCGGCGCATCCCCGAGAAAAACCTGCGGGTCCACCAAGGATACTGGGACAAGAGCGCAACCGGTGCCTACGAGGCACGCGGCAAGACGCTGGGCATCATCGGTTACGGAAACATCGGCTCGCAGGTGGGCATCCTGGCCGAAGCCCTGGGCATGCGCGTGATCTTCCACGACGTCGAGGCCAAACTGCCGCTGGGCAACGCCCGCGCCTATCCGGACCTGTCTGCGCTGCTAGCCGAGGCCGACGTCGTGACCTTGCACGTCCCCGGCGGCCGCGCGACCCAGAACATCATCAACGCCGAAACCTTGGCCCAGATGAAGCGCGGCGCGATCCTCATCAATGCGTCGCGGGGCACCGTGGTGGACATCGACGCCCTGAAGGCAGCGCTGGACGCGGGCCACTTGCGCGGCGCGGCGCTCGACGTGTTCCCCGTCGAACCCAAGAGCGTAGACGAACCGCTCAAGAGCCCGCTCATCGGCATGCCCAATGTCATCCTGACCCCCCACATCGGGGGCAGCACGATGGAGTCGCAGGAAAACATTGGCAAGGAAGTCGCGGAAAAACTCGTGCGCTTCATCCAGAGCGGAACCACCAAAGGGGCAGTGAACTTCCCCGAGCTGCCGCACCAAGACCTCGCCGGCACCGCGCGCATCCTGCACGTGCACCGCAACGAGCCGGGCGCCCTGGCCACGCTCAACGCAGTCTTCGCCGAACGCAAGATCAACATCTGCAGCCAACAGCTGCAAACCAAAGGGCCGATCGGCTACGTGTTAACCGACATCGGCAACCAGGCCGACGCTGCGCTCATGGAAGCCCTGCGGCGACTACCCATCACCGTGCGCTGCGACCTGCTGTAGGCGGCGCCGGACCGGCCCGCGGGTCACGTGGCGCACGTGGCGCGGCCGAAACGCACCGATAGCCGTTCTTGGAGCCGGTCGTGAAACGCCGGCACGCGCCCGGCGGCGTCCTGCAGCATGCGCCGGAACGCTTCCGGCTCATCGCCCGCCGGTACCCGCGGCGGCGCCCATATCGCATCGGGAAAATGACGGTCTCCGCGCCAGCGCGGAATGATGTGCCAATGCAGGTGAGGCACCATGTTACCCAGCGCAGCCACGTTCACCTTATCCGGACGCATGTGGTCGCGCATGACCGACTCGACTTCGCACACCACTTGCATCAGGAGCGACCTGTCGGCATCGCCGAGATCGGTCATCTCTGCCGCATGGGCGAGCCAGATGACGCGCACGTAGCCTGGATAGTCCGCGTCATCGACGGCAATCACGCGAAGTTTGTCGTTGCGCCATAGTGCAGGGGCGTTGGCCGAGGCGCAGAGGGGGCAAGGGGAAAGCGGGGCGGAACTCATGGGTCGAGCATACCAGGAGCTTCGCCCGCGCCCAGCCGCGCCTGTACCTTGCCGATGAAGCGCTGCAGCGCCTGCAAAGCCTCCTCCCCGACACCGCTCATCGTGCACCCCACGTGATAGCCGCTGCGGGGCGGGCGGCAGGGCGTGACGTGCATGACTTTGAGATCCGCCTCGAACGTCGTGGCGGGCTCGAGCGAGATGGACGCCCTGCCGACTTGCGCGCCGACCTCGAGGAGGGGGCCGCCTGGCGCCAGGCGCAAGCCGATGCCGGTCATGCTGACGTCGATGACCTCCAGCTCGAACTCGTGCGCCGCAGCGCCCAGCCTCACCCGGGCTACTGCCGGCCCCGGGGGACGGACGCGGGCGTGCAAGCGCCGCTGAAAGCGGTAGATGTGCAGCGGCAAGAGGCAGCTCAACTGGCTCCGGCCGGGGCCCGGCAGCCACAACAAGTTGAGGGCGGGGAATTGGATCTTGACATGGTCCAGGTACCCGACGGCCACCACCTCGCGGGACTGGACCAGCTGCTGCAAGCGTTCGTCGCCCTCGGCGCCGCGCAGCCATAGCAGGCGCCGGCCACGATCCACCTGATCGATGGCGGAGAGGTAGGAGACGCCATCCTCGCTGGAGAGCGACAGGATCTCGCCCTGTTCGGCCATCCGCCCGAGCAGGGTGAGGATCTCGAGCGGCTGGGAGATGCGAAAGTCCTCCAGCGACGCCGCATCGACCGGCTCGGGCGACAGCGGAAGCAAGGGGTTCGCTTTCATCGCGGCAGCCGCGGCGCATCGTGCCGATGCGCCGCAACACTCAAAGCAGCACGCGTTCGATGCCGCCCTCGTTCGCCCTCCTGACGTAGTCCTCCATCCATTGCTGCCCCAGAACGTTACGTGCGATCTCGACGACGATGTAGTCGGCATCGAGGTTCGCGTCATCGTTGTAACGACTCAGCCCCTGCAGGCACGACGGGCAGGAAGTGAGCACTTTGACCTGGCCGTTGTACCCGTCGGCGCGCAATTTGTCGGCGCCTTTGCGCAGCTCCTCTTCCTTGCGGAATCGGACCTGCGTGGAGATGTCTGGCCGGGTGACCGCCAGGGTACCCGATTCGCCGCAGCAGCGGTCGCTCTTGTCCACGCCCTCGCCGACCAGCGCCCGGACCGTTTTCATCGGATCCTGCAGCTTCATGGGCGTGTGGCAGGGATCGTGGTACATGTACCGTGCCCCCGTCACGCCGTCCAGCTTGATGCCCTTCTCGAGCAGGTACTCGTGAATGTCGATCAGCCTGCACCCCGGGAAGATCTTGTCGAACTCGTAGCCGGCGAGCTGATCGTAGCAGGTCCCGCAGCTGACGACGACGGTCTTGATGTCCAGGTAGTTCAGGGTGTTGGCCATCCGGTGGAACAAGACGCGGTTCTCGGTGATGATCTTCTGCGCCTTGTCTTCCATGCCGTTGCCGCGCTGGGGGTAGCCGCAGCACAGGTAGCCCGGCGGCAGGACGGTCTGGACGCCCGCATGCCAGAGCATCGCCTGGGTCGCCAGTCCGACCTGCGAGAACAGCCGCTCGGACCCGCATCCGGGGAAATAGAACACCGCCTCCGTGTCGGCCGAGGTCTTGTGCGGATCGCGGATGATGGGGATGTACTTGGGATCCTCGATGTCGAGCAGCTTGCGCGCGGTCTGCTTGGGCAGGTTGCCCGGCATCTTCTTGTTGACGAAGTGCACGACCTGCTCGCGGATGGGCGGCTTGCCCACCGTGGCCGGCGGATGCTCGGTCTGCTTGCGCGCGAATTTGGCCAAGAGGTCGTGCGCCAGGCGCTGCGCCTTGTAGCCCACGTCCACCATGGCCTTGCGCGTGGCGTTAATCGTGCGCGGATCTTTCGCGTTCAGGAAAAACATCGCGGCCGCCGTGCCCGGATTGAACGACTTGCGGCCCATGCGGCGCAGCAGGCTGCGCATGTTCATGGATACGTCGCCGAAGTCGATGTCCACCGGACAGGGCTTCTCGCACTTGTGGCAGACCGTGCAGTGATCGGCCACGTCTTCGAATTCTTCCCAGTGCTTGATGCTGATGCCGCGCCGCGTCTGCTCCTCGTAGAGGAACGCCTCGATCAGCAGCGATGTCGCGAGGATCTTGTTACGAGGCGAATACAGCAAATTCGCGCGCGGCACGTGCGTGGCGCAGACGGGCTTGCATTTGCCGCAGCGCAGGCAGTCCTTGATGGCATGGGAGATCGCGCCGATGTCGCTCTGCTGCATGATGAGCGACTCGTAGCCCATGAGGTTGAAGCTCGGCGTGTAGGCATGGCGCAGGTCGCCACCCGGCATGAGCTTGCCCGCATTGAACCGGTTGTGCGGATCGATGCGACGCTTGTACTCCTGGAACGGCGCCAGCTCTTGCTCGGAGAGGAATTCGTACTTGGTGATGCCGATGCCGTGCTCCCCGGAAATCACGCCGTCCAGCCGCCGGGCGACGTCCATGATGCGCGCCACGGCCTCGTTGGCCTCCTGCAGCATCTCGTAGTCGTCGGAGTTCACCGGGATGTTGGTGTGGACGTTGCCGTCGCCCGCATGCATGTGCAGCGCGACGAACACCCGGCCCTTGAGCACACGGTCGTGTATTTCCTGAGCCTTGGCCAGGATGGGCGCACAGGCGGCGCCCGAGAAGATGCGCGAGAGCGGGGCGCGAATCTCGTTCTTCCAGGAGACGCGCACCGTGCGATCTTGCACGACGTCGAACACCCTCGCCTCGGGCTGCACTTGCAGGCGTTCCTGGAGGCCCTGCAGCAGCTGCCCCAGGCCGATGCGGGCGAACTCGCCCAGCGTGTCGGCCAGCCGCAGGTCCATGTTGTTCAAAATCCAGTTCCAGCGCGCGCGCACGGCATCGAGCAGCTCGAGCGCCTGGGCGGCGCGGTCGCCGAGGATTTCTTCGCGCGACAGTTTTTCGCCTTCCGCGTCCTCGCTCTTGCCCAGGGGCAGGTCGCCGCTATCGAAAAACTCGGCCAGGCGATCGACTAGCTTGAGTTTGTTGCGGATGGACAGCTCGATGTTGATGCGCTCGATCTCGTCGGTGTACTCGCCCATGCGGGGCAGCGGGATCACGACGTCTTCGTTGATCTTGAACGCATTGGTGTGCCGCGATATCGCCGCCGTGCGCGAACGGTCGAGCCAGAATTTCTTGCGCGCCTCGGCGCTGACGGCGACGAAGCCTTCGCCGTGACGCGTGTTGGCCAAACGCACGACCTCACTGGCCGCCACGGCCACGGCGTCCTCGTCGTCCCCGACGATGTCGCCGATCAGCACCATCTTGGGCAGGGTGCCGCGCTTGCTCTTGGTCGCATACCCCACTGCCCGCAGATAACGCTCGTCCAAATGCTCCAGGCCCGCCAGGATGGCGCCGCGCGCGCGCCCTTCCCCGTCGAGGTAGTTCTTGATCTCGACGATGGAAGGAATCGCATCCCGCGCCTGTCCGAAAAACTCCATGCACACGGTGCGCACGTGCTTGGGCATGCGATGCAGCACCCAGCGGGCGGACGTGATCAGGCCGTCGGTGCCTTCCTTCTGCACGCCCGGCAGGCCGGCCAGGAACTTGTCGGTCACGTCCTTGCCCAGGCCTTCCTTGCGGAACACGCGGCCTTCGATCTCCAGGACCTGGCTGCGCAGCAGGCGCTCGCCCGGCTTGCCGGCGCCGTCGAACCACTTGAGCTCGAAGCGCGCCACCGGCACGTCGTGGATCTTGCCCAGGTTGTGCTCCAGTCGGGTGACTTCGAGCCAATTCCCATCCGGGTCGACCATGCGCCACCAGGCCAGGTTGTCGAGTGCCGTCCCCCACAGCACGGCTTTCTTGCCCCCCGCGTTCATGGCGACATTGCCGCCCACGCAGGACGCCTCGGCCGAGGTCGGGTCCACCGCGAACACATATCCCGCCTTATCGGCGGCGTCGGCCACGCGCTTGGTAACGACGCCCGCGCCGGTGAAGATCGTGGCCACCTCGCGGTCGACGCCCGGCAGCGGCCCCACCGTGACCTCGCTCAGGGTTTCGAGCTTCTCGGTATTGATGACGGCGGACTTCCAGGTCAGCGGCACCGCGCCGCCCGTATACCCCGTGCCGCCCCCCCGCGGAATGATGGTCAGCCCGAGCTCGATGCAACCGCGCACCAGGGCGGCGACCTCTTCTTCACTGTCGGGGGTGAGCACCACGAAGGGGAACTCGACCCGCCAGTCGGTCGCGTCGGTGACGTGGGCTACGCGCGACAGGCCGTCGAACTTGATGTTGTCGCGTGCCGTGGCACGGCCCAGGACCTTCTGCACCCGGCGGCGCAATTCGAGCGTCTCGGTGAACTGATGCTCGAAAGCCTGCACCGCCCGGCGCGCCATCTCCAGCAGGCGGCCCACTTTGCCGTCGCGCTCGGGATCGTCCGGCTCGCGGCGGCGCTCGATCTCGCGCAGGCGATGATGCAGGGCCTCGATCAACAGGTGCCGGCGCTTGGGGTTGTCGAGCAGGTCGTCTTGCAGGTAGGGGTTGCGGCGCACTACCCAGATGTCGCCCAGGACCTCGTACAGCATCCGCGCCGAGCGCCCGGTCCGGCGCTCGCTGCGCAGCTCGCTGAGCATCTCCCAGGCTTCCGGCCCCAGGATGCGGTGCACGATCTCCCTGTCGGAGAAAGACGTGTAATTGTAGGGAATCTCCCGCAGGCGGGTCGGCACGTGCGCAGAAGCGAGGGCGATGGGCAAAGGGGCATTCATGGTGGGGCTGTACTTCATCCCGAAGGTAGCCAGCCATTCTAGCCGATTGGCCCGCTTCCCCGCTGAAGGCGGCCCCCTTTCCCGACCTGCCAAAAGGGTCATATCCGGCGTGAAATACGGGCATTACGCGCGCATTTCGACGCTTCCGGGCGCCCCGGCAGAGCCTGCCTCAGCCCAAACGCGCCGACCAGGACTTCTCGGAAAACCCGACGCTGACCGCTCCGTCCGGTGTCACCAGCACCGGACGCTTCACCAATTGCGGATACTCGGTTGCCAACGCGAGCCATTGCGCCTCGCTCGAGGGCTGCTTGCGCGCCTCGGGCAGATTGCGCCAGGTCGTGGAAGCGCGGTTGACCAGCTTCTCCCAGCCTCCGACCTGGCTCGCCCAGTCCTGCAGCACATCCCCGCCGACCGGGTGTTCGCGATAGTCGATGAACTCTGCTTCCAACCCCTGCGCTGCCAGCCATTTGCGCGCCTTGCGGCACGTGTCGCAAGTGCCCAGGCCGTAGATCCGTATCGTCTTCATTCGTCGACATCCCTCGTTCATGAATTCGGAAATACCCACAGGAGCGCAGCCGTCATGGCGAGGTAACGGCCGAATTTGCCGATCGCCATATAGACCATGCAGGCCCGGAAATCCAGGCGCAGCCACCCCGCCACCGCGCACAGCGGATCGCCGATCAAGGGCACCCAGGACAAGAGCAGCGTCTTCGGGCCGAAGCGTTCTATCCAAGCATGGGCGTAGGCATGCCAGCGATCTTTGCGCGAGGTTTCGTGCTTGTCCTGTTCGTGCCTGTCGTCGGCGGAGCGATCGTGGGGGTGACGCATTTCGCGCCTGGCCTTGATGCGTTCATAGGCCCGCTTGGCCAGCACGCCCATCCCGTAGCTGATGGCACCACCCACGGTGTTACCCGCGGTAGCCACGAGGATGGCGACCCAGAACATGTGCGGCGCGAGCTTGACGTAGCCGAACACCGCAGGCTCCGACCCCATGGGCAGGAGGGTGGCAGAGATCAAGCTGACCACGAAGACAGCCGACAGCCCCACCTCCGGCAAGGCCAGGGTGTGGAGCAGCCACTGTGTCGAGGATTCGAGCCATTGTTGCATGGGCGGAGTGTAGCAACGAAGAGGGTGTATTAGCGTCGCCGAAAACGCCCCGCCCCATATCTGTGTCACACTAAAGGGTTAACTTTTTTCCCTCCAACCCTGAAAGCAGCATCATGGCTACCGACTATTTAAAGCGCATTCTCACCGCCAAAGTCTATGACGTCGCCGTCGAGTCTCCCCTCGACAGCGCTCCGCAGATTTCGGCGCGAATTGCGAACACGGTGCTGCTCAAGCGGGAAGACGCCCAACCCGTATTCAGCTTCAAGCTGCGGGGGGCCTACAACAAGATGGCCAATTTGCCGCCCAAGGCCCTGGAACGCGGCGTCATCTGCGCCTCGGCCGGCAACCACGCCCAGGGCGTGGCCCTCTCCGCCCAGCGCCTGGGCTGCCGGGCGGTCATCGTCATGCCCGTCACCACGCCCCAGCTCAAGGTGGACGCCGTGCGTGCGCGCAACGCCGAAGTCGTCCTGTACGGAGAGAGCTTCACGGACTCCTACAACCATGCCAAGGAGCTCGAAGCCAAGGAAAAGCTCACCTTCGTGCACCCGTTCGACGACCCGGACGTCATCGCCGGCCAGGGCACCATCGGCATGGAGATCCTGCGCCAGCACCCGGGCCCCATCGACGCCATCTTCGTGGCCGTGGGCGGGGGCGGACTGATCGCGGGGGTTGCGGCCTACATCAAGCAGCTGCGTCCGGAAATCCGCATCATCGGGGTCCAGACCGAAGACTCCGACGCCATGGCCCAGAGCATCAGCAAAGGCCGCCGCGTGACCCTGCCCGACGTCGGGCTGTTCTCGGACGGCACCGCGGTCAAGCTGGTGGGCGAGGAAACCTACCGTCTCGCGCGCAAATACGTGGATGACTTCGTGATCGTCGACACCGACGCCATCTGCGCCGCCATCAAGGACGTATTCGAGGAGACGCGCAGCGTGCTCGAGCCGGCCGGCGCGCTCGCCCTGGCCGGCCTCAAGAAATACGCCGCGCAGCATCGATGGAAAGGCAAGACCCTGATCGCCATCGCCTGCGGGGCCAACATGAACTTCGACCGCCTGCGGTTCGTCGCCGACCGTGCCGAGGTCGGTGAGGCGCGCGAAGCGGTGTTCGCCGTCACCATGCCCGAAGAGCGCGGCAGCTTCCGCCGTTTCTGCGAGCTGGTCGGCAACCGCAACGTGACCGAGTTCAATTACCGCATGGCGGACTCGAAGCTGGCCCATGTGTTCGTAGGCCTGCAGATTGCGTCGGCGGGCGAGTCATCGAAGATTGCGGCCAACTTCCGCCGCCATGGATTCACCGCCATCGACTTGACGCACGACGAGCTGTCCAAGACGCACTTGCGCCACATGATAGGCGGCAAGGCTCCGGCGACCGACAACGAACAGTTGTACCGCTTCGAGTTCCCCGAACGTCCGGGCGCGCTGATGCGGTTCCTCAATTCGATGTCGCCCAACTGGAACATCAGCCTTTTCCATTACCGCAACCAGGGCGGCGATTACGGACAAATCGTGGTCGGCATGCAAGTTCCTCCTTCCGATAAGAAGGCATTCAAGACCTTCCTGTCGGAACTCGGATACCGTCACTGGGACGAAACCGAGAACCCGGCCTACAAACTGTTCCTGCGGTAACCCCGAGCGGCAGGTCACCTGCCGCTTCCCCGATGCATTCCTGGCGCGGCTTCGGCCGCGCCGCCGGTCTCCGGTGACGGCGCGAAACGGAAACTGGCCCGCCATGCGCGGCGCAGCCCCCACAAGCTCTCCTTTCAAAACGCGATCTTCCTCGCCGCCGATGCCGGCCGCGGCATGTCTGCGCCGGCGTCTTTGTCGTCCGCCACGCCCCCCCGAACGCCGTCCAACTGATCAAATTGGAAAAAGCGTTATGCCTTCTTAGACGAGGTCAGGCAAGTCGAAATGTGAAACAGTAGCGGTACGCCCTCAGAACGATGTGAGGCGGTCGAAAACAATCAGCCGGGCCACAAGATGATTCTTTCGAGGCTGGCAACGATTCTGGAGACGGATGTGCGACGACCTCTTGCGAACGAACGGTGGCGTAGGACGGTAATCTTCCTCGCCTTGATGTCATGCGCGGGCGCAGCTCACGCCCAGTCGGCGGTCAGCCTTGTGCTCGCGTTTCCTCCGGGCGGTCCGGCGGATTCCCTTGCGCGGGTGACGGCCAGGCAGTTGGAGAAAGAACTGGGCCAGCCCGTCATCATCGAGAACAAGCCGGGAGGCAACGGCGCCATTGCCGCCAATCTCGTCGCCCGCTCCAAGCCGGATGGAAACACCCTTTTCCTGAGCTCCATCGGCGCCATCGCCATCAACCCCTCCCTCTACCCGAAGCTCGTTTACAACCCCGAGAAAGATTTCGTTCCGGTGGCCATGCTCGCATCTTCCCCGGAAGTCTTGGTCGTCGGCCACGGACATGCCATCAACACCGCGAGCGAATACATACGCCAGGCGAAGAGCAGCGGCGTCAAGATGGCCTCCACGGGAGTGGGAGGCATGTCCCACATGGGCATTGTCCAGTTCAAACTGGCCACGTCGGCGAAGGTGCTGCATGTTCCCTACAAAGGAGCGCCCCCTGCGACGACCGACACCATCGGTGGACAAGTGGATGGGTTCATCGGAGACATCTCCGGCCTCTTGGCTAACATCAAGGCCGGCAAGCTCAAGGCGCTTGCGATAGCGGCACCGAAACGGTCACGCGTGCTGCCCGACGTGCCGACGTTTGATGAGATCGGCGTCCCCAATGTTTATGTGAACAATTGGTATGGATTGTTTGCACCAACGGGTACGCCGGCGGAAAAAATCAATGCGATCAACGCAGCGGTCCAGAGGGCGTTTACCTCATCGGAAATGCGGGCCTACGCCGAATCCACCGGCGTCGAATTCATCGCCGGCACACCCCAGCAATTCGCCGAGACGGTCAAGCGCGATACCGCACACTGGAGCGCGCTCATCCGATCCGAGGGAATCAAGGTGGATGAATGAACGAGCCCTGGGCCGAACGTGCTGCCATGCACCGGCCCAGGACATCCCACGCCAGACGGTGCGGCCGCGAGCGTTGCTTGAACACGCGACTCATTGTCTCGGAAGGACTGCCGCAGCGCCGGACGTCCCGTGCCGGTAGGGCAGGAAGATTTTCTCAAGCAGATCCACCGTCACGCGAACTCGCGGCACCATGCGCCGATTCTCCAGGAATACCGCGTAAAGGCCCTCACTTTCCACCGAGCAATCATCGAGGACGGGCAATAGCGCGCCACTGGCCAGGTCAGGGGCGACCAGGATCGAATTGCACTGAATCAGCCCCACCCCTGCGAGCGCGGCCTGGCGCAAGGCAACACCAGAGTTGACCGTGAGCTTTCCCTGAGGCGGCACGGCAATGACAGATTGTCCCTGCTTGAAGGTCCATGGCCGAACCCGGCCATTGATGAGCAGCGCGATTCGTTCATGCTGCTGCAAATCCCCGACGGCCCGGGGCACGCCGTGAGCATTGAGGTATGCCGGCGAGGCACAGGTCACGCGCCGCGACTTGGCAAGGGGCTTCGCAATGACCCGGGAGTCTCTGGGCTCACCGATATGAACAACGACATCGAGGCGCTGCTCCAGGATGTCGGGAACTTCGTCCGAATATTGGACGTCCAGGACCAGCTCGGGATTTTTCGAGAGAAACTCGCTGAGCATGGGGGCCAAGTAGAGCTGGCCCATGGCGTATGGCATGCCGATGCGAACCTGCCCGGCAGGCTGGGCCCGTCTCAAGGCCACGGCTTGCTCCAACTCATCGACGCTTTGCAGCACCTTTTGCGCAATGTCGAGACACAGCTGCCCGTCATCGGTCAGCGCGACTCCATGCGTATTTCGCTGCAGAACCCTGATGCCAAGCCACTGTTCCAGGGCGGCGATTTTCTTGGTCACGGCGGAAGGGCCCAGGGCCAGGGCATTGCCCGCTCGCGTGAAACTACCCGTCTTCGCCACTTCAGCAAAGGCTATTAGCGCCGCCAACTTGTCCATGATCCTCCCTTGGGCCGCACGGTCGAAGACGGGCCAGACAAGCCACCCCCTGGCCCCGCCCTGGCATGTGCACCTCTATGGCACAAGCGTTGTGCCATAAGCTATCAACCCAACGGCATCGTTCGCCATTAGGATTACTGCCGTATCCGGTTGCCACACCCGCATCCGGCAAATCAAACCAATGGGTCAAGAATGACAGCCAATCCAACCGCTGCCAGGGGACGAGTGCGCAGGGTCGTCACCGGGCATGACGAAACGGGCAAGGCCATCGTCATCTCCGACGACGTGGCCCCCTTCCTGCATGAGTCCACGGCCCGGCCCGGGTTCTGGTCCAATGATATTTGGCGCACCACCGAAAGCCCCGCACGGATCTCCGCCAGGCCTGAAGACCCGACGCCGGGCCCCCGCCGGCAACTTCCCCACCGAAACGGGAGTGTCATTCGCGTCAACCATTTCCCGCCGGACCGCCAGAACCTGGATCCGGCAACGATCGCACGGGAGTTCGAGGCGCTGGGCAACCGCGCCGCGTCGGCGGCGGCCCGCGGCCCGGTGCGGCATGCCATGATGCATCGCACCGAGACCATTGACTATGCGGTGGTACTGTCCGGCAAGATTGTCATGGTGCTCGACGACACTGAAGTCGAGCTGAATGCGGGCGACATCGTGGTGCAGTGTGGCACCAACCATGCCTGGAGCAATCGTTCCGACCAGCCCTGCACCATTGTGTTCATCCTGCTGGACGGAGCTTTCGATGCAGACCTGCGCGCGCTATTGGAAGGCTCCGGCACGCCGGCATAGGGCTGCCTACGCGAGCTCGAAAACGATGTCCTGCGCGCCCTCCCACAGCGTTTTTACTCCCAGCGCGCGCAGGTTTTCCTTGCCTTCGACGATGGTCAGGAAATGGTTGCCCGCCAGCTGGCCCATCTTGCTCGCGAACATGCAGCTGCCGTAGGCCATGATGATCTCGGTCTCGCTGTAGCCGCCGGGATAGAAAAGGATGTCCCCCACAGACGGATGGCTGGTGTGGTTTTCGAAGCCAACGCCCAGCTGGAACTCGCCCAGCGGGATCCAGCACCCCTCACCGCTCCAGCGCACGTGAATCAGCTTCTGCTTGTAGGGCAGCAGCTTCATGAACGCGGCCACGGTCTGCGGGGCGTCGGGATGCGTTTCGGCGATGAAAGTGTATTCGGCGGCGCGGATGCGGATTCTCGTCGTCATGGTCGTTTGCAAAGAGTCAAAAGGCCGGCCGGGATGAGGCCACGGGACGGCGCTGATTCAGTTTAATCCCCGGGCACCCCCGGGGGCGGAGCACCCAGGCGAAGGCCGTGGCTAGGCGGCCGGTGCCGGATCGGGATCTCCGATCCACTTCGTCACCGTGGGCGCCTTCCATGCCGCCAAGCCGTCGAGCAGCGCGCCGGGATCGGCTTCGACGACGATCATGTCGCGGTGCTCTGGCTTCATGAACCCCTCGGCGACGGCATGGCTGAGCATGGCGCGCATGGGTTCATAAAAGCCGCGGACGTTCAGGACCCCGCATGCCTTGGTATGGTCGCCGAGCTGGGTGAGCGTGGCTGCCTCGAACAGTTCCTCGAGCGTCCCCAAGCCGCCCGGCATGGCAATGAACGCATCTGCCAGTTCCGCCATGCGGGCCTTGCGCGCGCGCATGTCGGGCACGATCTCATGCGAGGACAGGCCTGGATGAAGGTGGCCGCGCTCGTGCAGGCGCCGGTTGATGATGCCCGTCGCCTGCCCTCCGGCCTGCAGCACGGCATCGGCCATGATGCCCATCAAGCCTTTGTGCGTCCCGCCGTAAACCAAGGTCAGGCCCCGGGCGGCAATCTGTTCGCCCAATTGCCGCGCGGCCTGCGCGTACGCGTCCGAAAATCCGATATTCGAGCCGCAGAAGACTGCGACCCGAGCCAATGTTACTGCGGTAGTGTTCATTCGATTTCCCATCGCCAAGCCCGCGGCACGCCGCCGCGGGCCGGCGCGTCATGCCATGGCCATGTCGTTCTTGCGCTGTGCCCACCCGGTCAGCCTGATCTCGATCAGGGCAGAAATCGCATACAGCGCGACCCCCAGCACGGCGAGGATGACCAGTCCGGCGAACACGAGGGGAACGTCGAAGTTGCCGCTGGCGATCATCATGACGTTGCCGATTCCCTTGTTGGCGGCGACGGTCTCGGACAGCACGGTGCCGACGAACGACAGTGTAATGGCTATCTTCAGCGACGCGAACAGGTACGGCAGCGCGCGCGGCAGGCCCACGTTCCACAGCACGTCGCGCCGGCTCGCGCCCAGCACTTTCAGCACGTCCTCCAGCTCGGGCTCGGTATTGGCCAGGCCCGTGGCGACGTTCACCACTACCGGGAAAATGCTGATGACGAGCGAGGTCAGGATGGCCGGCATGGTGCCCGCTCCGAACCAGACCACGAAGATGGGCACCACCGCGACCTTGGGAATGCTGGAAAAGCCGACCAGCAGGGGATAGGCCACATCGTAGGCGAGCCGCGAAGAGCCGATGATCACGCCCAGCAGGATGCCCACCAATACGCCGAGCACGAAGCCCGTGACCGTCGTGTACAGCGTCTGCAACGTGTGAGGCCAGAGCAGCGGCATTTTCGACACCAGCACGGCTGCGATCTGCGAAGGACGCGGCAATACCAGGTCGGATACGCCCGTGGCCAGGCAGATCACTTCCCAGAGCAGAAAGAAGCCGGCCAATGCCAGCACGGACAGGACGCGTCGCTTCGCCTTGGGCGACAGCAGCGGTTTCTTCTCATCGCTCATGCGACTCTCCTTGGGAGGGCTTCGTCTTTCGGGGAGACGGTCTCGGTTTCCGTGCGCGCATGGGCTATGCGCATGCGCAGCTCCTGGACCAGCGTGGCGAACTCGGGCGCATAGCTGCCCTCCAGCGTGCGCGGCCGTGCAAAGGCCACCTTCCGGTCTTCGAGGATGCGCCCGGGACGCGAGCTCATCACGCAAATGCGATTGGCGAGATAGGCGGATTCGCGCAAGTCGTGGGTCACTAGCAGCACCGTCGGCCGCTTGGCGATCCACAGGTCCTGCATGATGGCCCACAGCTCTTCGCGGGTGAACTGGTCCAGTGCACCAAAAGGTTCGTCGAGCAGCAGCAGCTGCGGATCGTGCACCAGTGCCCGGCACAGCGATGCCCGCTGCAGCATGCCGCCGGACAGCTGCCACGGGCGCTTGTCGCCGAAGCCCTTCAACCCTACTTGTTCCAGCAAGGCCTCGGCGCGGTCGGCGAACTCGCCTTTTTTCTTTCGCGCATACTCGGAGCGGAACGGCTGGACGATCTTGAGCGGAATCATGACGTTCTCGCGTATCGTCAGCCACGGCAGCATGGTGGGATTCTGGAACGCCAAGCCGATGCGCACGCGCGGCGCGTGCGGGTCGGCCGGACCGGCGCCCTTGGCACCCGCCTCGCGTCCGCCCACGATGACCCCGCCGGAACTGGGGTCCAGCAGCCCCGCCACCAGCTTCAAGATGGTCGATTTGCCGCAGCCGCTGGGCCCGACCAGCGCCACGAAGTCGCCTTGCTCGATGCCCAGGTCGGTATGGTCGAGCGCCAACGTACCGCCGCCGTAGCGCAGCGTCACATCGGCCAGTTCGATGAAAGGTTTGGTCATGGTTTCATTCCCTGAGGAAAGGCGGAGCATCGACACGCAAGATGGCGGCCACCGGCCCGCCCCCGGGCGGGCCCTGGTGTTCGGCGCCGCCCGAAACGTACAAGGCGGTGTGCCCCGCTACGGAGGCGAGCACGCCGCCGACGGCCGCCCGCGCATGGCGGGTTGCATTGATGTCCGAATCGTTCAGCATGGTGTGGCGCTGTCCGCGCACGAGACCGTCGGGGCTGGCCTCGGCCTTGGCGAGCAGATTCACCAGCCGCTGGCCGAGCGCCTGCGCGTCCCGGTCCGGATCGAGGCCGAAGGCTTCGCGCAGCATGGCGCGCACGCTTGCCGCGTCCACGGCATCGCGCATCAGCGTATGCGCGATGCGATACGGGGACAGGCTGCCCTCTGCCTCGCCGAGGACGATGACCACGTTGCCCTCGAGCTCGATGCCTGCCGACACCGATGCCCGCGCCGACCACAGCGACCAGTCATTCAGCACTGAGGCATCGGCTATCCGCTCGCGCGGGACTTCGCCCGTCGCAGCGGCCACGCCCAGCGCGGAGGCGCCGCGCGAATAGCCCATGGATTCGTAGGTATCGCGCGTGACCGGGTCCAAGCCGCGCGCGAGCGCGTCGTTCACCTTTGCCGAGGTCAGCAGCGGGCATTTCACCTGCACGAAATGCACATCCTGCGCCGATGTGATGCCCGCATCGGCCATGGCCGCCCGCACCGCCTGGGCGGTGGCATCGACCTGCGCCGCGCGGCCGATTTCCTCCGGGGCGAAATCCCGCGTGTGGGCGATGCCCACCACGAGACGCTTCCCAGGAGAAGACGGCTCCACGCCATCAGCGAAGCGGCGCGTGAAGACCGTGAAATGCGGCGACAGCACGCCCTCGGTGCCCCCCGACATCACCAGCGCCACGCGCGACTCGACCTCGGCTGGCGCACAATCGAAGTATGGCGCGAGGAAATGACACCAGCTGACTGCCGCGTATTCGCGCGTGTGGTCGTTCACGCAGCCGTTGCCCTCGGTCTTGCCCATCACCGCGACGATGTCGCGTGGGTCGAGCTCGCCGGCATCCACCAGCGCCTGCACCCCGGACAAGTCGCCTGGGCCCCGGCACGACACGCGATGCACGCCGACGATCTGCGGCCTGCCCGTGGCTATTGCGTCGCTCATGCTGCCTCCCGACGCGGCGTCGCCGTAGGGGGTACGCCTGCAGGCGTGGCCAGGATGTTCGACATGTAGGTTTCCATGTTGCGGGGCGCGGGGTCCGGCATGCGCTGCACGTCCTTGACCGATCGCCCCCAGCCCGCGGCCTCTTCGACCAGGCGGCCGTCGCGCACCACGAAGCGCCCGCGGACCAGGGTGTGCAAGGGATAACCTTTGACGACGCGGCCGTTCCAGGGCGAGATCTTGCTGATGCTGTGCAGCTTGCCCTCCGAGAGGACGCCTTCGCGCTCGAGATCCACGATCGCGATGTCGGCATGGGCCCCGACGGCGATCACTCCCTTCTTGCCGTACAGCCCCCAGGCCTTGGCCGGGTTAGCGGCGCTCCAGCGCACGTAGTCCATGAGGCTCGCGCGGCCACGATTGATTTCGGTCAGCATGAGCGGCATCTGGGTCTCGACCCCCGGGAACCCGCAGTCGCATTCCCAGATATTGGCGCGGCTCTTTTCCTCTGGCGTGTGCGGGGCATGATCGGTCGCGATCATGTCGATCACGCCTTCTACGAGCGCATCCCAGAGCGGCTGATTGTGATGGGCTTCGCGTATGGGCGGATTCAGCCGCAGAATGCCGCCCAGGCGGGTCATGTCGCCGGTATTGAGCAGCAGGTATTGCGGGCAGGTCT
Source organism: uncultured Pigmentiphaga sp. (assembly GCF_937950555.1). Lineage (NCBI taxonomy): Bacteria > Pseudomonadati > Pseudomonadota > Betaproteobacteria > Burkholderiales > Alcaligenaceae > Pigmentiphaga > uncultured Pigmentiphaga sp. Next base: position 32,856 of record NZ_CALFCW010000043.1, read on the forward strand.
CGACCGTGACGTCCACGCCGCGCCGCTTGGCCTCGCGCAGCAGGAATAGGGAGTCGCGCGAGCTGTGATGCGCAATGTGCACGCGCGCGCCGGTCCACTCGGCCAGCGCCAGCACGCGGCCGATGGCCTCGATCTCGCACACTGCCGGGCGCGAGGCCAGGTGTGCCAGCGCATCGATGCGCCCTGCCGCCTCCATGCGCTGCTGGCGGCGCGCCATGATGGAGGAATTCTCTGCGTGCACGACGGTGCGGATGCCGAGCGGAGCGAGCTTCTCGAAGCCCTCCAGCAACGCCCCGTCAGTGGGAGCGGGCAGGTTGCCGAAGGTATTGCCGACGAACGCCTTGAAGCTCGTCACGCCGGCCTCGAGCAGCTCCTCGAGCCGGTCTATCGTGTCGTCGCCGAGCAACCCGTGGATGCCGTAATCGACGTAGGACGACTCCGCGGCCCGCTGCTTGATGCGCAGCGCTTCCACCGTTCCGGTGGGAGGATTGGTGTTAGGCATTTCGAAAACGGTGGTGACCCCGCCGCAGGCCGCCGCCGCGGAGCCGCTCTTCCATGTTTCCTTGTGCGGATAGCCCGGATCGCGGAAATGCACGTGGCTATCGATCGCGCCCGGCAAGAGGTACAGGCCGTCGGCCTGGAAGGTCTCCCGCGCGGGTGGCATGAGGTCGTCGTGTCCGAGGGCCACGATTTCCCCGGCGGCGATCGCGACCGACGCCTCGACGATGCGATCGGGCGATACGACTTTTCCGCCACGGATGACCAGGTCTACTTCTTTCATGTCGACTCTCCGTTACAGCGCAGCCCAACCGCCGTCGACGGGCAAATCCACGCCGGTAATCTGGCGCGACACGTCGCTGGCAAGAAAGAGGCAGGCCATGGCCACGTCCTCGTCGGTAGAGACGCGGCGCAGTGCATAGTCGGAGGCATGGCGCGCCATGGCCTCCTCGACGGAGATCCCCAGGCGCTTGGCCATGTCGGCGCAGACCTTTTCGCGAAAGCGCGGGCCGTCCACCATGCCCGGTGCAACGCAGTTGACGTTGATGTTGTGCGGGCCGGCCTCCAGCGCGAAGCTCTTGGTGATTCCGCGCAGCCCCCATTTCGAGGCGGAATAAGCCATGCGCCCGGCCCGGCCGCGCATGCCGAAGGTCCCGCCGACGTTGACGATCTTGCCGTAGCGCCGGGCGATCATGCCTGGCAGTACGGCACGCATGGTGTTGAAGCAGCCTTTCATGTTCAGGCCGACGATCTCGTCGAACTCTTCGGCGGTCGTCTCCCAACCGGTCTTGCCGATCGGGCCCGATCCGCCCGCGACGTTGACCAATATGTCGACCCGGCCGAAGGCCTCTGCGGCTGCCCGCCCCAAGGCTTCGGCCTGGGCGGCGTCGGTCAGGTCGCATGGGACCACCTTGGCGCGCACGCCCAGGGCCCGCGCCTCGGCGGCGACTGGCTCGATGGCGCCTACGTCCCGGCCGGCCAGCACTAGCGCACATCCTTCCCTGGCGAATGCGAGCGTGATCGCCCGCCCCATGCCCTTGGCCGGCCCGGTGATGACGGCCACTTTGTCTTTCAGCTGCAAATCCATGTCGAATCTCTCGGTGAATGCGGTGATGCGCCGCGCCGCCTCGTCGCGGCCGGCGGGCGACGCGCAGGTGTTGCTCAGAAATGCGTCAGCCGCTCGTCGCGCGGAGGCAGGAAGCTGCGGTCGAACACGGCGGACGGAGCCGGCGAATTGCTCAACCCGTTGGCCTGGACCACGAGATCGATGGCGCGCTTCATGCGGGCGTCATCGACGTCTCCCAGGCCGAATTTCGCGATCTCGGGATGGCTCATGTCGCGCTTCATCGTGGCCAGCAATTTCTCTTTTTCGAGTTCGGCCTTGAGCAGCGGCTCGCGCTTGAGCACTGCGGCGATGCCGGCGTCAGGATCGGCCACGACGTCCTTGATGGCCTTGTTCAGGGCACGCAGGAAGCCCTTGACCGCCTCGGGGTGCTCCTTGGCGAACTTGCGCGAGAACATGATCGTGTTGGAGTAGAGATCCAGGCCGTAGTCTGCGTACTTGATGAACCGCATGTCCTTTTCGGGATCCATGCCGGTCAGCTTGGCAGCGAACCAGATCGTGTTCACATAGCCGAATATGCCGTCCACCTGGTTGCGCAGCAGCATCTGCTCGCGCAGGTTGGGCGCCATGTTGTTGATCTTGACCTTGCCTGCGTCGATGCCGGTCATCTTGGCGAAGGTGGGGAACAGCTTGAGCGCTGCATCGGTGGCTGGCCCGCCCAGCGTGCGGCCTTCGAAGTCCTTGGGTGCCTTGATCGGGCTGTCCTGCTTGACCGCCACCGCGAACGGCGCGACGTTGTAGAGCATGTAGACGCCGACGGGAGCATCGTCAGGCCGGCGCGCGGCGAACTCGATCAGCGCATTCATGTCGCCGAACGCGGCCGTATACGTGCCGGCAGCCACCTTGGGCACGCCGGCGGCCGAGCCTTCCCCCTGGTCGATCTGCACGTCCAACCCCTCCGCCTTGAAATAGCCGCGCTCCTGTGCCAGGAAGAACCAAGACTGCGCTCCTTCGTATTTCCAGTTCAAGGTCAGCTTGATCGGTGTCTGGGCGCTGGCTGCGGAAGGCAATACGGACAAGCACAGCGCCAGTGCGGCAGCACCCGCGGCGCAATGGGCGATTTTCTTGAAACGGTCGATCATGGAACGGCTCCTAGAGGACGGAGGAAGATGAGCGCCCCGCAGATGAAGGGGCGAGGGCAGTCAACGCACTGGCGAGGTCGCGCGCCGTGGCGACGAAACCATGCAGTTGCTTGACCAGGAAATGAATGGCCTGGGTGACGTAATCGGGAGAAGGCGATCCGCAGGCGTCCGCGAGCAGGATGTTGTCGTAGCCGAGGAAACCTGCGTCCTGCAGTGTCGAGAACACACAGCGGTCGGTATTGACGCCGGCATAAAAGAGCGTCGTGACGCCCTGCAGGCGAAGCAGGCTATCGAGCTCGTTGTCCCAGAATCCGCTGAGCCGGTGCTTATAGACGGTCACGTCGGCATCGGCCACGGGTAGTTCATCGACGACTCGCGCGCCCCACTCCCCGGGCACGACGCTGCGCCCGCGATCGTTCGGCGAACGCTCCGCATAGCCCACGCCGTCGGCCGTGCGCTTGCCCTTGAACTGGATAGTGGGACTTAGGTTGAGCCGGTCCGCACGCACTCCCCAGTTGAGCCAGATGACCCTGCCGCCCGCCGCGCGCCAGGCCGGCAGCAGCTCCGCGATGACAGGGATGGGGGCGCGCATGGGAGAGACATCGATTCCCTTCTGCCCAAACCAGCCGTCGGCGTGGCAGAAGTCGTTCTGCATGTCGATCACGATCAGCGCGGAACGCGCCATGTCGAATTCCAGCGCCTGGCCATCCGCAACGAGGCGCACCGGGCGCGGTTCCCGCAGTGGGCGAACGAGGCTCAGGCAATCGGCCCGCTGTGTCCATGCGTTGTCCGGCGAGGGGCCGAAGCTGGGAAAGGTGGAAACGGGTGCACTCATGGTCTCGGCAGTAGATGATCGGGCAAGCCCGGAACGTGAATTGCTCTCTGTCCAATGCAATGACCGTACCCGTCCAACCTCTTTTAGCGATTCAGTTCAATGCCATTTAACGGACTAGCCGTTGCCGATCCAGCAACGATCCTCCATTTCGCCGGGCTGCTTTGGGCCGGGCTGGAAACTGCGCGCGACGCGCACGCGCTACCGCGCACACCGCAAGAGCGCGCACGATGCTCCTCCGCCCTGCCCCCAGCGCACCAACACGAGGCAAAGCGCCCGCCATTGGGCCGTGCGAGCCACGAATCGGTGCATCCCTTGGCCTCATCCTCTCCCTCTCGCCCGCTATGAACCACCTTCGCTTTCTTCGCTACGTCGACGAGGTCGCACGCGTCGGGTCCATCCGGCAAGCCGCCGAAAGGCTTCATGTCGCGCCATCCGCCGTCAATCGCCGCATCCAGGACCTGGAAGAAGAACTTGGCGCTCCCATCTTCGAACGCCTGCCACGCGGCATGCGCCTGACCGCCGCCGGCGAGCTCTTCGTGCGCTACATACGCAGCCGCGCCGCCGAGCTCGAAGGTGTCCGGTCACAAATCGAGGAACTCAAGGGAAAGCGCCGGGGAACGGTACGCATCGTTGCCAGCCAGGCCCTAGCGCCCGCCTATCTTCCCGGCGCGGTCGCGTCCTTCCGCGCGACGCATCCGCTCGTCGCGTTCGAAGTCACCATCGGCGACCATTTGCAGGCACTCGCGGCATTGCGCGGCTTCAACGTCGATCTGGCCCTGGTATTCAATCTCTCCCCAGAGGCCGATATCGAGGCCATCAGGCAGTTCGACCAACCCCTGGTCGCGCTCATGCACCGCGATCATCCGCTGGCCAAGCGGCCTAATTTGTATTTGCGCGATTGTGCGGACTATCCGGTGGTGCTGCCGAACCGGGACATAGGCGGACGACAGCTGCTTGAAAGATTCATGATGCGCAGCTCAGTCAAGCTGCAGCCCATGGTGGAAAGCAACTCCTTCGAGTTCCTGCGCGGCTGCCTGTATCACCAGCATGCCATTTCTTTCCAAATCGCCATCGGCGCCGTCACGGAGGGCGGGGAACTCATCGCGCGACAGTTGGAAGACCGGCACTTCCCCAAAGGCAAGCTGGTGCTCGCGTGCCTGCGGCACAGGCAGCTGCCGGTGATCGCGCATGCCTTCATCGAGCACATCCAGCAAACGCTGGCAGGGGAATGACCCGCCGCCAGCGGGCGTCAGGAAACGCGCAAAGGTCCCGCCACCTGCACGCCCCGCTTGAATACGGCAAGCCGGGCGGCCTGCCGCAATATCGCGTCCGGGGCAGAAGTTGCGTCCAGCAGCACCAGGTCTGCCCGGCAGCCCGGCTCGAGCCCGTAGTCGGCAAGACGTAGCATGCGCGCCGCGTTGTCGGTCATGGTGCGCCAGATCCGCTCCAGCCCCGCGTTGTGCAGCTGGTTCGTGATCTGGGCGAGCAGCAGCATGGCCTTGAGCGGATCGGCGTCGCCATAGCGCACGAAGGGATCGCGCAGGTTATCGGTGCCGCAGGCGACGTTGACGCCCGCCTCCATCAGCTCCAGCACCCGGGTCAGGCGGATGCGGGTGGGCAGCACGCAGACGTTCACTCCAGCGCGGCGGACTGCGTCGATGGCATCGGCCGCCTCGGCATCGCTCACCATCGCCAACGAAGCGATATGTGAGACCGAAACCCGGCCTTGCCATCCCTGCTCCACGGTCTTGCGCGCCACATACGGCAGGGTGAAAGACTCTGGCGTATCCCAATTATCGAGGTGATAGTCGATGTCACAGTCGTAGCGCGCAGCAAGCGCGAAGCTCTCGTCGACCTGCCGTTCGGGATCGGAAGGCCACAGCGCACGGTTGACGTTTCCGCCCACGATGCGCACGCCGGCCTGCAGTGCCTGCTCGATATAGGGCGCCGCGCCGTCTTCCATGGTGCCTTCGGTCTCGAACCAGCCTTCCTGCGGAAAGGCGATGAGCTGGACATCCACTTTTCCAGCCATCGCGCGCGCGGCGGCCTGCACGCCCGCCACCGCCCGCAAGCCGACGTAGCGGTCCGCCTCGCAGTGCGTGCGCGCCACCGTCGTGCCGTGCGCCAGCCCCCATTGCAGCGAGGTCTCCGCGCGTGTTGCGACATCTTCCTCGGTGAACGCAGACTTCAAGCGGCGCACGGCACGTATCGCCGCCTCCAGGTTGGACGCGGCCACCGCATCGCTTACCCTGTCGCCGGTGAGCGCCTTGTCGACATGGACGTGAGGATCGACGAAAGCCGGCGACAACAAGCGGCCGCCGGCATCCCAGGCGCCGGCATGGCCGCCGCCCTCGCCCTCCGGGCTGATCTCGCTGATGCATCCGGCCTCCACCGTCACGCGCCAGCGACCTTCGCGCCCGGGCAGGGATGCATTGCGGATGCTCCAGGCATCCCGTGGCTCAGGTGCGCTCGTCATAGCGGCAGCTTGACCGTGCGGTCGGCCTTGGGCGGCAGGAAGCGGCGGTTGAAGACTTCCTCCGACGCTGGCTTGCGAGGCAGGCCATAGCTATCGGCGATCTGGTCGATGGCGCGCGCCATGCGTTCGTCGCGGATGTCGCCCAGGCCAATTTCCGCCACCTCGGGCGTTAGGACCGAATGCTTCAGGACGTACAGCATGCGGCGCTTCTCGATGCTTTTGTCGATCAGCGGCTCATTGCGCGCCAGGTTGTCGATGCAGGCGTCCGCCGCGGCGATGCAGTCCTTCAGCGCACGGTTCACGGCCCGGACCAGGCCTTCTACGGCGCCCGGTTGCTCTGCGAGCAGCTTGGAGGAAACGAGCAAGCCGTTGCTGTACAAATCAAGGCCGTTGTCGTTGTAGAAGATCCAGCGTATGTCTTTGTCCGGATCGACTTGCTGTGCGACCAAGTTCATATAGCTGGTCGCCGCGAACACCGCAGAAGCATCGACCTGGCCGCGCAGCAGCATTTGCTCCTGCAGGTTGGGCGCCATATTCGTCCACTTGACCTTGCTTTCGTCTATGCCGTTGCGCTTGGCAAGCGCGGAGAACACTTTCAGCGCCGCTGCGCCTGCGGGCGAGCCCAAGGTCTTGCCTTCGACGTCCTTGAGCGTCTTGATCGGTCCGTTGGCCTTGGTGATCAATGCGAACGGCGCCTGGTTGTACAGCATGTAGACCATGACGGGCGCCTCGCCCGGCTTGGACGCGGCATTCTGGATAATCGCATTCACGTCTCCCACGCCCGCGTGATAGCCGCCCGACATGACACGCGTGACGGCCGCGGCGGAACCGTCGCCTTGGTCTATCGTCACGTCCAGGTTGGCTTCCTTGAAATAGCCCTTGTCCTTGGCCCAATAGAACCAGGCGTGCACGCCTTGGATCTTCCAGTCCAGCATGAACTTGATCTTGGTGGGAGCTTGGGCGGCGGCCGGCAGAGCGCACGCGAGCGCGAGCAGACCGGCCCCTACGGTAAACCAGCGAGACATCAGCATGGATCGGTTCCTTCAATGGGTTGCGCCCCGGAAGACATGCTTGCCCGCTCAGTGGAGCGGCAGGATGCCCTCACTTGGTGCGTGCGGCGTCCTGTTCCCGGGCCATGCGCCGATCCATGCACGCCCCATGCCAGGCTGCGCGCACAAGCCCTGCTTTTTTGCGGAAATCCCGTTGCCGTTCCGGCAACGGATGCCAGGCCTGCCTAACCAGGGGGCACAGCGCGTGGCTGCGCCGACGGCGGGCGACGTGTCCGCCGGGACGCCGGCTGGAGCACCCGGCCGGCAGTCATGCCGCGAGGGTGAACAGCACCGCGCGCATCCTCGTTCCAACGCCTGTGAACAGGTGCGGCGACAACGGCAGCCACACGCCGCCGCGCGCTTCGACCAAGGGCCGCAGAATGCGGCCCTGGCTTGCGCCGTCGGCGCAAATACCGACGAGGCGACCGCCGGGCTCGAGAAAGCCCAGGGCGTGCAGGATATGCGGGACATCAGCGCCATGGGCGAGCGGAGGATGGATGAGAATGCGGGGAAAGCGCCCGACGCGCGCCGGGGTCAACCCGAGGAAATCGCCGTGATGCACTTCATCGGCCAAGCGCTCACGCAGATCTGCCGCCATGGCGTGATTGACCTCCACCGCCGCGTAAGTAAGGCTCAAGCCGAACTTCCGACGCGCTGCGCGCAGCAACGAGCCCGTGCCCGCGCTGGGATCCAAGATCCGCTGGCCGGGCTCGATGCCGGCCAGTTCGACCATCTCGTCGGCGAGCGCATCCGGCGTCTGGAAAAAATCGGCCGAACTGGCGCCTTGGGGGAGCCGGTTCGCCGGCCCGCATGGCCGGCCAGCGGGCCTTCGCCCTACCGGGACGCTATGCAGCGTCGTCAGGCGCTCCGCCCCGGATGAAACCGCCGCCCATAGCGTGCTCCGAGCCAAGTGAGGAAAGGCATGGAGCGGAAGGGGATGGGGGCCGGGCCCTTCGGCCTGGGGCTCCTCCGGTTTGCGTCCCGCCGGCGCCGGCCTGGGAGCGAGGAAGACCGATATCGGGTCAGAGAAAATCACGTGCAACCTGATGATCGATGATGCCGGCGCACGCGACCCAACGTCCTCCCGCCCGTAGCCGGGAACGTCGCAACCATGCGCCCGCATCGTTGCGGCAAAGACTTGTCAAGTTCCGGTATTGTGCCGCGGTTCACCTAACAGCGCGCTGAATGAATTCTGGTGCGGCACGCCCGATACGCAGGGCGCTGGCGGACGCACGCGGCAATAAGACGAAGGACGGAATCATCCGCTATTCATCGTTCACCAAGAACAGGCGCCTGTGCTCCTTGATGGCGTAGCGGTCCGTCATTCCGGCGATGTAGTCGGCGATCGCGCGGGCCTGGTCCACGCTGGCGCGCGATTGGTATTGCGGGGGCAGCAAGCGCGGATCGTCGAGAAAAGCCTTGAACAGGTCGCGCAAGATGCGCTTGGCCTTGGTGGTCATGCGCAGCACGCGATAGTGCCGGTAAAGGTTGTCGCGAAGGAACTGCTTGAGTTCGTCGGCTTCGGCCCGGATCTCGGCGCTGAACCCCACCAGTGGCGGCGCCTGCCGCACGTCGTCGATGGAGGCAGGCTTGTGTTCCGCGATGCGCGCAGCGGTGGTCTCGGTCAGGTCGATGATCAAGGTGTTGATCATGCGCCGCACGGTTTCGGTGATCGCCCGTCGCTCTGCCAGCCCCGGATAACGCGCCACCACCTCAGCATAATGGCGATCGAAAATCTTCACCTGCCGCATTTGCTCGAGCGTGATGAGCCCCGAGCGCAAGCCGTCGTCGATGTCGTGGTTGTTGTAGGCGATCTCGTCCGACAGATTGGTGAGCTGCGCTTCGAGCGAGGGCTGGGTGCGATTCAGGAACCGTTCGCCTACGTCGCCCAGCTGGGCAGCCCGGCTCAGCGAGCAGTGCTTCAGGATGCCCTCGCGCGTCTCGAAACACAGGTTCAGCCCGTTGAAATCCCCGTAGCGCTCCTCCAGCTCGTCCACGACCCGCAGGCTCTGCAGGTTGTGCTCGAAACCGCCCGAACCAGGCGCGAACTCCCGCATGCATGCGTTGAGCTCGTCCTGCCCGGCATGGCCGAAAGGCGTGTGGCCGAGGTCATGAGCCAGGGAAATGGCTTCGACGAGGTCCTCGTTCAGGCCCAGATTGCGGGCCACGGAGCGGGCGATTTGCGCGACCTCGAGGCTGTGGGTGAGCCGCGTCCGGAATAAGTCGCCCTCGTGGTTCACGAACACCTGCGTCTTGTATTCCAGGCGCCGGAAGGCGTTGGAGTGAATGATGCGGTCGCGGTCGCGCTGGAACTCGGTGCGCCCTTGCGGCGAAGGTTCGGGATGGCGCCGGCCGCGCGTGGCGGCCGGGTCGGCGGCATACGGAGCGAGGACTTGCGGCATGGACGTAAGGGCTCCTCCGAAAGAAGAAATGGGTCAGGCGAGAATGCTTGGCTGCTCGCCTGCCGTTTTGGCGACCGTCCGGTCCAACACCTGCCTGACCAGGGCTGCCTCGACCGGCATGCGGACCGCTTCGCCCAGCCTCGGCAACAAGATGTACCGGATCTGGCCCGCCTCGGTTTTCTTGTCGCCCTGCATCAGGTCGAACCAGCGCTCCGTCCCGAGGTCGGGCGCATAGGCCGGGCAGCCGATGGCAAGCACCAGGGCGCGGATGCGCTCGGCGTCGGCTTGCGGCAACCCGGCAGCCAGCACCGACAGCTCGGCCGCCTGCACCATGCCGCAGCCCACGGCCTCGCCGTGCAGCCATGCGCCGTAGCCCAGCCCGGCCTCGATGGCGTGGCCGAACGTATGGCCGAAGTTCAAGATGGCGCGCAGCCCTGTTTCGCGCTCGTCCTGCGAAACGACGAAGGCCTTCAGTTCGCACGAACGCGCGATGGCTACGGACATCGCCTCCGGCTCCAGCGCGCGCAAGTCCCGCGCATGCGCCTCGCACCACGCGAAAAAGTCCGCGTCCAGGATGGCACCGTATTTGATGACCTCCGCCAGGCCGGCCGACACCTCCCGCGCCGGCAGCGTGCCCAGCACGTCGGTGTCGATCTCTACCGCGATGGGCTGATAGAAGGCGCCGATCATGTTCTTGCCGATGGGGTGGTTGACGGCCGTCTTGCCGCCCACGGAGGAATCCACCTGCGACAACAGCGTGGTCGGCACCTGGATGAAACGAATGCCACGCATGTAGACCGCCGCGGCAAAACCGGCGATATCTCCCACCACGCCGCCGCCGAGCGCCACGATCACGGCCTTGCGGTCGCAGTGGCGGGCGAGCATGGCGTCGAAGATCCGATTCAGCGTCTGCCAGTCTTTGTATTGCTCGCCGTCGGGCAATTCGATGCGCAGCACCGGCCGCCCGGAGGCTGCGAGCGCCTGCTCGGCACGTTCGGCGTAGAGCGCGGCAATGGTGGGATTGGTCACCAAGACCAGCGTGGTGGCGTCGGCCGGAACGGCCTCGGCCAGGCGATCGAGACGTCCCGGGGCGATCCGTATGGGATAGCTCCCGCCCGGCGTCTCGACACGGACTTCTTTCATAGACACTCCAGCGGCGGCAATTCTGCGGGGTGGCGCACCTGCTTGTTGCATGAGGCCAGCAAGGGCAGGATGCGGTTGACCAGCTTCGGCACGGACCCCCTGCCCGTATCGATGATCAGGTCGGCGATCTCTTCGTACAACGGCTCGCGCTGCCGCAACAGGGCCGTAATGCGGCCCAGCGGATCGGGCGTCTGCAACAGCGGCCGATTGCGGTCGTAGCGCGTGCGCTGGTAGAGCTCCTCGGCGCGGGCACGCAGGTACAGCACGATGCCGCGCTCCTTGAGCATGCGCCGGTTGCGCTCGGCCAGCACGGCACCCCCGCCCGTGGCGAGCACGACGCCAGGAATGCGGCTGCACTCGTCCAGGGCATGGGTTTCGCGGCGTCGGAAGCCCTCCTCGCCTTCGAGCTCGAAGATGACCGGGACGCGAACGCCGCAGCGCGCTTCGAGCACTAGGTCCACGTCCAGGAACTCGCGCGACAAGGCCCGCGCGAGCCCGCGGCCGATGGTGGTCTTGCCGGCGCCCATCATTCCGACCAAGAACACGGGCGGCACGAATGCCGGACCGGCCGGCGCCGCGGCATCTGCCGCGCAGGGGTCGAAAGAGTCCTGGTCCACGAGCGGTTGGGCCGAAGCCACGAGAGAAACAATATCCCTGCATTATCCCGCAAGAGCGGCACGAGCGGAAAATCGGCGGCCGGGGGCCGGCACACCAACTGTTACAGGAACGCGGCCGCCGCGGAGCTGTCTACAAGCCGATTCGTGTCGATATTCCTATAATGGGTCTCGTCCTCGCACGAGAAACAGCTTCCTCATGTCCCGTATTCTCCTCAAGGTCGTCGGCGTCTTCGTCGGTCTGGCCATCTGCGGCGCCCTGCTGGTGAGCTTGGCCCTCGCCCTGGCCTATCCGAACCTGCCCGACCTGGACGCCCTCACCGATTACCATCCCAAGATGCCCCTGCGCGTCTACACCGCCGACAACACCCTGATCGGCGAATTTGGTGAAGAGCGTCGCAACGTCGTGCGCATCCGGGAGGTCCCGGACGTCTTGAAATCGGCAATTTTGTCCGCAGAAGACGACAGTTTCTACCAACATGGCGGCATAGACTGGACCGGCGTCATACGCGCCGCACTCACCAACCTGGTCAATTTTTCCAAGAGCCAGGGCGCGAGCACGATCACGATGCAGGTAGCGCGCAACTTCTACCTGTCCTCGGAAAAAACCTGGACTCGCAAGCTGTACGAAATCCTGCTCACGTTCAAGATCGAGGCCAACCTCACCAAAGACCAGATCCTCGAGCTCTACATCAACCAGATCTACCTCGGCCAGCGGGCGTACGGCTTCGCTTCGGCGGCTCGCATCTATTACGGCAAGCCCCTATCCGAGATCACCACCGCCGAAGCCGCCATGCTGGCGGGCATTCCCAAGGCCCCCTCGCGATACAACCCGGTGGTCAACCCGGCCCGGGCCAAGCTGCGCCAACAGTACGTCCTGCAGCGCATGCGGAACCTTGGGTACCTGACCGAAGCGGAATATCAGGCGGCGCTCGACGAGAAACTGAAAATCCGGCACCTGGGGGGAGAATTCGGCGTACACGCTGAATACGTCGCCGAACTCGCGCGCCAGCTCGTCTACGACATCTACAAGGAAGAAACCTACACCCGTGGGCTGAACGTCTACACGACGGTCGACCGTGACATGCAGGAAGCCGCCTACCAGGCGCTGCGCGAAGGCGTGCTCGACTATGAGCGGCGGCACGGCTACCGCGGCCCGGAAGGTTTCGTCGACTTGCCTGCCGGCATCGAGAACGACGCGGCCAAGCTGAACGAGGCCGTCGATGACGCGCTCGACGGCTACCCCGACAGCGACAACCTCCTGTCCGCCGTGGTGCTATCTGCCGATCCAAAGCTGGTGCGCGTAGCGCGCAGCTCGGGAGAAATCATCGACATCTCCGGCAAAGGCCTCCGTTTCGTCCAATCGGCCCTCTCGCCGAAAGCCCAGCCCAACGTGCGGCTGCGCCGCGGTGCCATCGTCCGCATCATCAAGACCGGCAATGAATGGGAAATCCTGCAATTGCCGCAGGTACAGGCGGCTTTCGTGTCGACCGACCCGCAGAACGGGGCGATACGCGCCATGGTGGGGGGCTTCGATTTCTATAACGGCAAGTTCAACCGCGTCACCCAGGCTTGGCGCCAGCCCGGCTCCAGCTTCAAGCCGTTCATCTACGCCGCGGCGCTCGAGCGCGGCCTCACGCCGGCAACCCTCATCTCCGACGATCCCTTCGTGCTGGAGGCTTCGGCCACCGGTTCGCAGCGTTGGGAGCCGAAGAACTACGACGGCAAGAACGACCCGCCGATGACCATGCGCCAGGGCCTGGCGAAATCCAAGAACATGGTGTCGATCCGCGTACTGCAGAGCATCGGGCCGCAATACGCACAGGACTACATCACCCGCTTCGGCTTCGACGCCGCGCGCCATCCGGCCTATCTCACCATGGCCCTGGGCGCCGGCTCGGTCACGCCTTTGCAGATGGCCGGCGCCTACTCGGTGTTCGCCAACGGCGGATACCGCGTCACGCCCTACCTGATCGAGAAAGTCACCGACAGCACCGGCCGCGTGCTGATGCAGGCCCGCCCGACCAAGGCCGGCGACCCGTCGCTGCGCGCGATCGATGCACGCACGGCCTTCATCGCCGACTCCATGCTGCGCGACGTGGTGCGCACGGGCACGGCCCGCGCCGCGCTCGCGCTCAAGCGCAAGGACGTGGGCGGCAAGACCGGTACGACCAACAACTCCGTGGACGCCTGGTTCGCCGGTTACACGCCCGGCCTGGTTGGCGTCGCCTGGCTCGGCTATGACCAGCCGCGCTCGCTGGGCACGCGCGAAACGGGCGGCGGGGCGGCCATGCCCATCTGGCTCAAGTTCATGCAACGCGCGCTCAAGAACATTCCGGAGCGCGAACAGCCGATGCCTCCGGGCATCATCGTGGAGAACGGCGACTATTACTTCGCCGAATTCCCGCCCGGCCAAGCCGTCGCCAGCGTAGGCCTGCCACCCCCGTCCGCCGATCCGATGTCGCGGCTCATCGACAGCCTGGGCAACCTGATCAACGGTGGAGACAACGGCGGGGCACGCGGCTCGGGTGGCGGCGGCACGCGGCAGGACTCGTATCTGCCGTAGGCGGGAGCGGGGGACCAGCGCCCAGACTGCCAGCCCTGTTACCGCACCGGCAGAGGCTCGACGACGATCTGCGTCCCCGACTGCTCGGAGCAAATCCGTGACAACGCTTCCGCCAGCTCCTCCCCGCTGCGGGTATCCAGCCACTTGCCGTCCTTCAGGCGATAATGGAAGCCGCCGCTGCGTGCAGCAACCCACATCTCCTGCTTGGGCGCCTGGCTGTTGATCACCGCCTGGCTCCCGTCCGCAAAGGTCAGGGTCAACACATTGCCGTTGCGCGTGGCCTCGATGTCGATGTCGCGCTCTTCGAACCAGGCGTCGGCCTGCCGCTCGATGGAATCCAGGATGGCCTCGGCCAAGGCAAGAAATTCGCTTTCGTTCATAATTTCCACTATGTCCGACATGAAACTACCGCGCGCTCCGCACGCTACATGCCCAGACCCCTCGTTGGTTGCTGATACTGGCATTGTAGCCAGCGCGCACGCTTGCCCGCGCCGCACCGGCCGGCGCTGGGTCGCCGTCGCCGCGGCCGCGGCGGCCCTGGGCATGGCTAGCGGCTGCGGCATCAAGGGGCCGCTCTACCTGCCGCAGAGAGCGCCGGCCGCCACCGAACCCGCCGCGCCGCCTGCCCAGCCGGACGCGGCCAAGCCTTCCGGCAATGCCAACGACATTTCCCGGCGCAACGAATCGATTTCGCACACTCCTCTGACACAATGACCACCCCAGCTCCCCTGCCGACCCCCGTCGGCAGCCCCCACTTTGCCTACCGCGACGGCGTCCTGCATGCGGAAGGCGTGTCCGTTGCCCTTCTGGCCGAGCGGCTCGGCACGCCGCTTTATGTCTACTCCCGCGCCGCGCTGCGCGCCGCCTACGAAGCCTACCGGGAAGGCATCGGTGGGCGCGACGTGCTGGTGTGCTACGGCATGAAGGCCAATTCGAACCTGGCCGTGCTGCGGGAGTTCGCTCGCCTGGGCGCCGGCTTCGACATCGTGTCCGCCGGCGAGCTGCAGCGTGTTCTTGCCGCGGGCGGCGATCCGGGCAAAGTGGTCTTCTCGGGAGTCGGCAAACAGGCGGCAGAGATGCGGCTTGCGCTCGAGGCCCGCGTGAAGTGCTTCAACGTCGAATCGGTGCCCGAATTGCACCGCTTATCGCAAGTCGCGCATGCCATGGGCAAACGCGCGCCGGTGTCGCTGCGCGTCAATCCCGACGTAGACCCGAAGACGCATCCCTACATCTCGACCGGACTGAAAGAGAACAAATTCGGCATCGCGATCGAAGAGGCGCGCGCCGCCTATCTCACCGCGGCCTCTCTGCCCGGCATCGAAGTGGTCGGGGTCGACTGCCACATCGGCTCGCAGATCACCGAGACGGCGCCCTTCCTCGACGCGCTCGACAAGCTGCTGGACCTGCTCGATGCCCTGGCGGCCGACGGCATCCACGTCGAGCACCTCGACCTAGGCGGGGGCCTGGGCATCCGCTATGCCGACGAAACGGCGCTCGCGCCCTCGCAATTGCTCAGCCAAGTCTTCGAGCGCATCGACGCGCGTGGCTACGGCTCGCGCCAGATCGTGCTCGAGCCGGGCCGGTCCCTCGTCGGCAACGCCGGGATATTGGTGACCCAGGTGGAATACCTGAAACCCACCGCCGCCAAAAACTTCCTGATCGTCGACGCTGCCATGACCGACCTGATCCGGCCGACGCTGTATGACGCCTACCATGGCGTGCTGGCGGTCGCACCGCGCGCCGACGCGTCGACGGCTGTCTACGACGTCGTGGGCCCGGTCTGCGAAAGCGGCGACTGGCTGGCCAAGGACCGGGAGCTTGCAGTGCGCGAAGGCGACTACCTCGCCGTCGAGTCGGCCGGCGCGTACGGCATGGTCATGGCGAGCAACTACAACACGCGCCCGCGCGCGGCCGAAGTCATGGTTGACGGCGATCATTACCACGTGGTGCGCGCACGCGAAACCATCGAACACCTGTTGGCGCTGGAATCCACGCTCGGATAAGGCGTCCTTACTGATTTTCAACAAATGGGGACAACATGACTCACAAGCCATCCTCTTCGACCCGCCGCACGCTGCTCCTGGCCGCTTCGTCCGCGAGCCTGGCCGCCCTTGCGTCCTCGCCGGCCCGGGCGCAGGCCCGCAAGCCCGTGATGCGCATCGTCGTGCCGTTCGCCCCCGGCGGCGGCAACGACGTGTTCGCCCGGCAGCTCGCCCACAGCCTCAACGACATGTTCAAGAAAGACGTGATCGTCGAGAACAAGCCCGGGGCCGGAGGCAACCTGGGGACCGAATACGTCGTGCGCGCCGCGCCCGACAGCAACATCTTCCTGCTGGGGCATACCGGAACCATCTCCATCAACCCCTCGCTCTACAAGAACCTCAGGTTCAACGCATCCACCGACCTGCAGCCGGTGGCCATGTTTGCGTCTTCGGCGCTGTTGCTGGTGGTGCCGGCCTCTTCGCCCATCCAGAACGTCGCACAGCTGGCCGAAGCCCTGCAAAAGGGCGCAGACATGAGCTACGCCTCCAGCGGCTCGGGCACGGGCAATCACCTGACCGGGGAAATGTTCCTGCATGCGCTCGGTGCTCGTGCCGTGCATGCACCGTATAAGGGCACTGCGCCGGCGCTGGCGGACGTGGCAGGCGGACAAGTCCATTTCAGCTTCAGCGTCATCCCCGCGGCCATGTCGTTGGTCAAGGCCGGCAAACTGCGTGCGCTGGCCGTCACGAGCGCCAAGCGCATGAAGCTGCTGCCCGACGTGCCGACGATTGCGGAGTCCGGCGTACCGGCGCTGGCCAACTTCGAAAGCACGCTGACCTACGGCATCCTCGCCCCCAAGGGGGTGCCGCAGGAAGTCGTTTCGCAGCTCGGCGGAGAAATACTGAAGGCTGCCTCCACGCCGGAGTTCCAATCCAAGCTTGGCATAGAAGGCGCCGAGCCACTGCTGGGCGAAGCCGCCGAATATGCGCGCCGGATCGAATTGGAAAGCAAGAAGTGGGGCGACGTGATTCGCGCGTCGGGCGCCACGGCCTAACGCCGGCCGCCTCCATCCCGAGGCAAGCAGCCCACCACGACAAGCGAGGACTCGTAGGGCGCCGCCTGAGCGTGAAGCGGTCATCGCCGCGCGAACATGGGGGGCAAAGACATAGCCCCCCGCCCCGAAAAGCCTTAGGATGGAGGCTTCGCAATAAATAATTAAACAGCCGATTATGAAATTGGTCAGCGGCCGACGGGGCATCCCCGCCGCCACAACCAGGCGCAAGGCCGGCCAAAAGGGGCCAGGCAGGCCCGAAGGCCAGAGCGTCGTCAGGGACGACATTCTCGATGCAGCCGAAGTACTCTTTGCCAATCTGGGCTATGCAGGCACGACGCTACGGGAGGTAGCCGCCAAGGCCAACGTCACCCAGGCGTTGATCAACTACTACTTCGGATCGAAATTCGGATTGTTCGAGGCGGTATTCATGCGCCGCAGCCAGATCATTTCGCAGCAGCGCATCGAGAACCTGGCCCGGCTCCGGGCCAAGCCCGGCAAGCTCAAGGTACGGGACATCGTGCAGGCTTTTCTGCTGCCCACGCTGGCTTTCCGCTCAACGCCCGAAGGTCGCGCGTTCCTGCGCTTGCAGGCGCGCCTGCACACCGAGCCGCCTCAGATCTCGTACAAGCTACGCACCGACGCCTATGGAAGTTCGACGCGCATGTACGTCGATGCATTGCGCCAGGCCCTGCCGAAGCTGCCGGAACTGGATGCCTACTGGCGCGTCACGCTAATGGTGGGCACGTATTTGTACGCGTTCTCTGATACCCACCGGATGGAAGAAATGGCGCCGCCCGGGCTCTACGACCCGGACGACACCGATAGCCTCATCGACCAGGTCACCCGCTTCGTGACAGGCGGCATGCTGGCGCCGTAGTGGCGCCCGGGCCGCGCCCCGGCGGCCGTAGGTGGGCGCCTGCCGGCCTATAGCCGCCGCATCAATGCTGCGCGATCGAGCACCTCGGCGTATTTCTGCGCCATGTCGAACAGGCTCGCCTCGTGCGGGCCCAATGCGCGATCGCCGACGCAATCGGCCACCACGACGGGCCGAAAGCCCCAGCACATGGCATCGACCACGCTGGCTCGCACGCAGCCGCTGGTGACGCAGCCGGCGATCAGCAGCGTACGCACCCCCCGCTGCGTCAGCCATGGCGCGAGCGACGTGCCGAAGAAGGCCGACGGCACGTTCTTGCGCACGACCAGCTCGCCGGCCTGCGGCGCCAGCTGCGGCACGATCGCACTGGCATGCGCGTCCTCCGTCAGCCTCAGCAATCCCGGCACTTTGGCAGAAAAGACATTCGCATCGGCGCCATCGTCAGCGTAAACGATGCGGGTATGCGCGACGGGCCAGTTCCTTTCACGCGCCACGTCCAGCAGAGGTTGCGTGGCCGCGATCGCATCGGGGATATTGCCGCCCCCGAATAGCTCGGGATCGGCGAACCCGTTGACGAAGTCGACGATGAGCAGGCCAAAGGGCGGCTCGAGCTGCAGGCCCGCGCCAAAGCCCTGGCGGGCATACACCGCGACGTCGTCCCCGCGGCCGGCCGTCATGCAACCTCCGGCGTGGCCAGGCACTCGTTCAACAAGCGCCCTTCGCGCACGACCTCGCGCCCGTCGAGCGTCACGGTGCAGCCTCGCAGCGGAATGTCCATGTGGCAGGCCGTGGTCCGCGAGCCGCCCACTTCGTTATTGGGCCCCAGCGAGAACAGGAAGTTGCCCGCATAGGCGCGCGCGTCCATGCCTATCGTGGCCTCGCGATCGTACAGGCCCAGCGTCGACCAACGCGCGCGCTCCTGGGCGCCCCAGCCGATGTGCGACATGGCATAGGCTTCCGGATCGCCGAAGGAACTCATGTAGTCCTTGAGTAGCTCTGCGTCCACGCCACCGCTGATGGAGGTCACGTAGCCGTCTTTCACTTCCATCACGATGGGATCGTTCACGTACGACTTCATCGGCAGCAGGATGTCGCCACGGTCCACGACGATGCGGCCCTGGGTGGCACCCTCGTTGGGCCAGGTGAGCGCAAAGCCGCTCGGCCAGTGGTCCCACCGCCCAGGCTCGTCGACGAAGCCGTACTCCTTCATCACGGGGAATTCGCCGAGCGGGCACACCAGGTCGGTGCCTGCGGCCGAGCGCACGCGCATCTCGCGCGCTCCTTCGAGCAGGGCGGCGCATGCCAGCACGCGCTGCTTGTCCTCCTCGGTGGGCACCATCCGCAGCAGGATCTCGGGCGGCTCGACCGCCAACAAAATTTTTCCGCCGCCCTGGAGTATGTCGTGCTGCTCCGGCGAAAACAGCAGCGTCATCAGGTCGATTACCAGGTCACTGGCCTTGAGCGCCGCGATGGCCGCCCGGTTGCCGCTGAGCGGCGTGGTGCCCAGGTAGGCAAGGGAATCCCGGCTCAGCGACTTGTCGCCGTTGACCGGTGATAGATCGAGCCGGTTGGCGCGCGCGCCCATCAGGCCAACCGCGGTCATGGCACAACGCAAGGTCTGGGGATGCGTCACGCCTTCGGTGGTCAGTACGGTCACGACGTCGCCGCGCTTCAAGCGGGAGAGGGTCAAGACCCTGGTCCACGCCTGGATGAGATCGGAATCGCTGACAGCCATGGTTGCTACCTCGCTAAACGGGGGTTCCCAGGAAATTGCCGAAACCCTTGAAGAATCCTTCTTCGTCGTCCCAAGGGATCATGTGTCCCGCCTCGGGCACGACATGCACCTCCAGCTGCGGGATGAGGCCCTTGATCTCTTCGATGTCCGCAGGCTCGATGACGCCGCCTTTGCCTGCAACCATGAGCAAGGTGGGAACCTTGATCGAAGGCAAGTCGGCATGCATGTCTTGCGTGCCGAAGGCGTGATACGCGCACACCACCGCCTCTTCGTCGCAGGTATGCAGCCACTCGGCGCGAAGCCGCAATTGTGCTTCGGTCCAGGTCGGCGAGAAGGGCTTGAGCTTTTCCCATCCATTGCCCTCGCTCATGAGGCGGATGGAATCCACATACCAGTCGATCTTGGCCGGATAGGGACGCCGCCCCGGCCCAGAGACCGGCGGATCGACCATCACCAGCCGCGCCAACCCTTCGGCATGATGGGCGGCCACGATGGCGCCAATGCGCGCCCCCATGGAATGCCCGACCAAGAAGTAGTCTTGCAGCCCGAGGGCTTGCGCAAACGCCCCCACGTCGGCCGCGCACGCTTCCAGGCTGTAGTCCATGCCCGGCGCGGTTTCCGACAGGCCCCGGCCCCTGACGTCCAGCACATAGGTGTCGAACTGCCGCCCCAGCCTCTCGGCCACAAAGGCCCACGTTACCGCCGGGCTGGTGATGCCGGGCACCAGCACGAGCGGCCGCCCCTTGCCCCCGAAACGCAGGTAATGCTGCCGGATTCCATTGGCGCGCACATTGGCGCCATAAAGATACGTACTGCTCATGCGCACCTCCTTAATATGCGCCCGACAAGAGTGCGCCGGCCCCGGGCACGATCCGCTCCAACCCCAGCGCCTTGAGCATCGCGTAGGTCGTGGCGACCGATGCCGTCACGACGGGCTTGCCCGCCCGGGCTTCGACTCGCGCAATCACGGGCAGCGAAGGCATTTGCACGCAGGCCGACAGCACGATGGCATCGACGCCGGAAGTGTCCATCGATGCGACGATCCCGGGCAGCCGGGAGGGATCATGCCTGCCCACCTCCAGGTTGTCGGGAATTTCGAGCGCACGCCATTGCACGACTTCGATGCCTTCGTTCTCGATGTAGCCGATCACCAGCTTGGTCAGCGGCACCATGTACGGCGCCACCAAGGCGATGCGCCGGGCTCCTAGCACACGCAACCCATCGACGAGCGCGCCCGCACTCGTGACCACCGGCGCCTCGCCTCCGTTCTCGCGCGTGCACCGGCGCAAGCGCGCCTCGGACTCCCGGTGGTAGCCATTACCCATGGCCATGATGGCCACCAGGCACGCATAGCCCAGCACGTCGACGCGGGCATCGCTCAGCTCCAGCGCGCAGCGATCGGACTCGGCGTCCATGGCGGCCAGCTCTTCCTTGGTCACGTGCTTCATGCGCATGCGTGCCGAATGGAAAGTGAACCGTTCGGGCCGGACCTGCTCACGCAGTCGGAGCATGGCCGGAATCTCGGTTTCCATCGTCGTATTCGAGCTCGGGACGATTTGGCCGATGCGGTAGTTCGTTTTCATGTCAGCAGGCCTCCGCTCACGCCGCCATCGCCTGGCGGTTGAAGCGCTCCGTGCAGCTCGTCGCGTCGTAGACGTAGACCCAGTTGGCCTGGATGCCCACCGCGTTGGGATTGAGCAGCTCGCGCCAGCGATACAGGAGGTCGCGCTTGAACTGCGCCCACGGCGAAGGCAGGTGATAGGTCCTGCCCCGTTCGCGTGCCTCGAGCTGCACCCGGCTGGTCCGCGGCCGCCGCTCCGCCTCGTACGCATCGAGGGCAGCCGGCACGTCGCCGCGGTAATGCTCCAGCGCGGCGGCAAGCACGTAGCCGTCCTCGATCGCCATCGCGGCCCCTTGTGACAAGAAAGGCAACATCGGGTGGGCCGCATCGCCGAGCAGGGTCACGCGCCCTTTTGACCACTTCGGCATCGGGTCCCGGTCGAACAGGCCCCACTTGTAGACGTCCTGCGTGCGGCTAAAGAGCTCGATGATGTCGGGATGCCAGCCTTCGTACGCTTTCATCAGCTCTTCGCGGCTGCTGCGCACGTTCCAGGACTCTTCCACCCAGGTGTTCGTTTCGCTGACGGCGACGATGTTCACCGACGCGCCGCAATTGACGTAGTACGTCACAATGTGGCCATGCGGCCCCATCCAGAACGCCGCGTCGGGCCGCACGAACTTGAGCGGATGGTGATCCACGGGCACCAGCGCACGCCAGCACATGTGTCCGGTGAAGCGGGCCGCCTCGGCGCCGAACAGCGCATCGCGCACGATGGAGCGCACGCCGTCGGCGCCCACGATGAGGTCCGCCTCGTACTCGGTGCCGTCCGCGAAAGACGCTACTGCGACGTTGCCTTCCGTGCGCACGCCCGTGCACTGGGTACCGAGCGTCGCGCCCTTGCCGTCTTGCAAGTGCTGCGACAGGATGGCATGCACGTCGGCCCGGTGCACGTGATAGAACTCCGCCCCGTAAATCTGCGGGCAGCTATCCTTGAGCGGCGTCCGGAACAGCTCGCGGCCGGAGCGCCAATTGCGCCCGACCATGGCGTTCGGAAGAAAGCCGACCCGCTTCAGATCGTCTCCCAGGCCCAGCGCCTTGAGCACTTTGACCGCGTTAGGCGTGATCTGTACGCCTGCGCCGACTTCGCCGAAGGCCGGCGCCCGCTCGAACACATGATGTTCGATGCCGCGCAACGTCAACGCACGGGATAGCGCCACGCCTCCGATCCCGCCACCCACGATGCCTACGCGTAGAGGACGACTCATACAGCTTCTCCCTTCTCGCAACGGGTGCGGCAGAAGCCGCCTCCGTTAAATAATTAATCAACAAATTAATAATGTCCGATACCCGGCCCATGGCTTGGCCGTCGCTGCTCACCCTCCCAGATAGGCGGTCAGCAACTCCGGATCCTCCAAGAGCCCGGCGGCCTCCCTTTCCGCGACGATGCGCCCGGTTTCGAACACATAGGCGCGGGAGGCCGCCTGCAATGCGTTGTGCACGTTCTGCTCGACCAGCAAGACGGTCACGCCGTGCCGGTTGATCTCGCCCACTACGTCGAACACTTCCGCCGCCATCTTGGGGCTGAGCCCCAGGCTCGGCTCGTCCAGGAGCAGCAAAACGGGCTCGGACATGAGCGCGCGCCCGATCGCCAGCATCTGCTGCTCGCCGCCGCTCAAGGTGCCGGCCAGCTGGCCGTGGCGTTCCTTCAGCCGGGGAAAGCGTGCGTAGACCTTTTCCACGCGCTCCTGCACCGTTTGCTGCGAACGGCAGAGGTACGCGCCAAGCACCAGGTTTTCGTATACGGTCATGGCAGGCCAGACATGCCGTTCTTCCGGGCAATGCGCGATGCCTAGCTTGACGATGCGGTCCGGCGGCATGCCGCCTATCTCCGCCCCGCGAAAACGGATACTGCCGCGGGAGGGTTTGAGCAGGCCGGAGATGGCGCGCAGCGTCGTGCTCTTGCCGGCGCCGTTCGCACCGATCAGGGCTACTGTTTCGCCTGGCCGCACGACCAAGTTGATCCCATGCAGCGCCGCGGTCTTGCCGTAGCCGACGTGCAGGCCTTCCAGTTCAAGCAGTGGCAAAGCCGGTGTCGCGTCGCTCATGCCGCACGCCCTCCGCCCAGGTAGGCCTCGACCACGGCCGGGTTGCGCTGCACTTCCGCAGGCGCACCTTCTGCCAGTTTCTCTCCGAAGTGCATGACGACCACCCGGTCCGATACATTCATGACCAGCCCCATGTTGTGTTCGACGAGCAAGATCGACGTCACGTGGGAGCCGCGCAACTGCTTGAGGATGCGGCCCAGGCCCAAGGCTTCCTGGCTGTTCAGGCCCGCTGCGGGCTCATCCAGCATGAGGAGGTCAGGCTTGGCCGCCAGCGCCACGCCCACCTCCAGCAGGCGCAACTCCCCGCAGGAGAGCAGGTAGGCCGGCGCATTCATGCGCTCGCCCAGTCCCATGATATGCACGATGCGCTCGGCTTCCTCACGCGCCGCGCGCTCCGTCTCGCGCACGGCGCGGCCGGGAAAAAACGTCCGCCATAAGCCCTGCCGCGTCTGCAGGTACCTACCGGCCAGGACGTTTTCAAACACCGACAGGGACTTCAGGATGTTCGTTTTCTGGAAGCTGCGGACGACCCCTTTCTTTGCCATCTGGTAGGGCTTGGCGCCGGTCACGTTCTCCCCCTTGACGAACACCTGCCCTGCCGTCGGCGTGTAAAAGCCCGTGATGAGGTTGAAACAAGTCGTCTTGCCCGCGCCGTTCGGGCCAATCAAGCCGACGATCTCGCCTTCCCGGACCTGGAAGCTAATGTCCTTGACGGCCTTGATGCCGCCGAAACTCTTGCTCACGCCGCGCACCTCGAGCAAGGGCGCGTTGCCGAGCGGATGCACGGTCCCCATGTCAGACTCCTTGGCGCCGAGGCGCGATGGCGACCGCCACGGGCGGGGCGGCCGTAGGCCGCACTTCCCGGCGCGTCGCGAGAAAACCCATCAGCCCCCGGGGCAGGAACAGAACGATGCCCATGACTGCGAGGCCGAACAGCGATAGCCGGAGCTCCTTGGCTTCGCGCAGGTATTCCTCCAGGAAGGTCACCAACAGCGCGCCGAGCAGCGGCCCGACCAGCGTCCCCTTGCCGCCTATTAGCACCATGATGATCATGCTCACCATGAAGGCGAAACGGAACACCTCGGGCCCAACGAACGAGATGTAATGGGCATAAAAGCCACCCGCCATGCCGGCCAGCAGGGCGCCGAGCACGAATGCCAGCATGGCATAGCGGAAGGGCCGGATGCCGACGGATTGCGCCACGTAGCGATTCTCCCGCACTGCCACCGCTGCCCGGCCCGCGCTCGAGTAAACGAAGCGATACGCGAGGTATAGCGAGATCGCCAATACGCCCCATGCCAAGTAGAAATAGAACTGCCTGGTCGCGAGGTTGCCTGCCTGGGCCAGCCAGGAGGGCTGCGGCACGCCGGCGATGCCCATGGGCCCGTTGGTGAAGGCGACCCAGTTGTCCGCCACCAAGCGCAGCACCTCGGCGAACGAGAGTGTCACGATGACGAAGAACGGACCTTGCAGCCGAAGCGTGATGCTGCCGATCAGCAGCCCCATGAATGCCGCCAGCAGGCCCGCGGCGGGAATGGTGGCCCACATGGGCCAACCGAGCTTGGTCGACAGCAGCGCGGCGGCATAGGCTCCGGTTCCCAGGAACGCGGTATGCCCCAATGAAAACTCCCCGACGTACCCGACGATGAGGTTGAGGCTGGTCGCCAGCACGGCATAAAACAACACCATGATGGCAACGTGCAAGAGGTACTGGTCACGGATGACCAGCGGCAGCAGGGCGGTGATCAGCAGCGTCGCCAGAAGTGCATTGCGTTCGAATCGCATGGTCAAGCCCTCTCGGCACGCCGGGAGAACAGTCCGTAAGGACGGAACACCAGCGTGAGAATAACGATGGCAAAGCCGATGATGTCGACCCAACCCGTGGCCACATAGCCTCCCCACAGCGATTCGGCGATGCCCAGGAGCAGCCCTCCCACCACCGCGCCGGCAAAGCTCCCCATGCCGCCGAGGATCACCACCACGAACGCTTTCATGCTGACCAAGCCGCCGATGGAGACTTGCGCCGAATAAATGGACCCCAGCAGCATCCCCGCCATCGAAGCGATGATGGTGCCGAGCGCGAACGTGCATGCATAGATATTGGCGGTCTTGATGCCGGCCAGCTGCGCGGCCATCGGATCCTGGAAAGTGGCGCGCATGGCCCTGCCCAGGCGGGTTTTCTGTATCAGCAGGTACGCCGCCAGGATGAGCACCGCACATACGGCGACGGCGAACAGGCGGATCTTGGTGACGACGATGGGCCCGAAGAACACCGGCCCGCTCGATACCGGACCTTCCACCTTCAGCGGTGCGGTACCGAACACCAGGAGTGCCGTATTGGCCAGGAAGATGGACAGCCCGATCGTCAGCAGGATGCCCGGCTCCTCGCCCTGGCTGCGAATGCGCTCGATCAAGACGCGATCCACGAGCCAGCCGAACACTCCCATCACCAGCGCCACGAGGGCGAGCCCCGTCAGGAAATCCAACCCCAGGGCGTTCGTCACCCACCAGCCCATGACACCGCCCAGCATGTAGAGCTCGCCATGGGCAAAGTTGACGACCCGCATGAGGCCGAGGATGAGGGTCAGCCCCAGCGCCGAAAGCGCATAGAACGACCCGATCACCAGCCCATTGACCAAGAACTGCGGCAATACGTCCATCTCGTCTCCCGGCTCAGCGCGCTGTGAGGCCGATCAAGGCTTCTCAGTCGGGGCCTGCGCCACGACCTTGGGCTCGCGGCCCTGGATTTGGACCAGCACGACGTTGAAGCCGTAGCCTTCGCCCTTGTCGGTGAAGCGGAAGCGGCCATTGGGCGCCGCATAATCCGTCTTGCGCAACGCATCCCGGATGGCGTCGGCCTGGGTGTTGCCCGCGCGCTCGATCGCCTCCATCAGGATGTTCAGCGCGTTGTAGCCCGCCGCACCGTATTTGCCAGGCTTTTCCTTATAGGCGGCGCTGTATGCCTTGACGAACGCTTCGTTCAGCTCGCCCGGCATGCTCGACGCATAGGGTACGGCGGCGTAGATCCCCTCGGAGGCGTCGCCGGTCAGGCCGATGAAATCGGATGTCGCCCACGAGCCCACGCCGAAGATCTTGGTCTGGATGCCGAACTCCTTGAATTGCTTGACGAGAATGGAGCCGTCTTGCGTCTCGGCCGCGACGAACACGCCATCGGGCTTGGCCGCGCGCAGCCGCGTCAACAAGGTGTAGAAATCGGTGGCACCGTGATCGAAATATTCCTTCATCACGGTCTTGACGCCGAGCGCAGTCAAGTCTTTGGAGAAATCCTCCACGCTCCCGCGCCCCCAGTCGTCGTTGACGCCCACATAGGCGACGGTTTTCAGCTGGAGTTTCTCGGCGAGGATCTTGCTGAACGTCTTGGACATCAGGCGGTCCGTCTCGGCCGACCGGAAGAAGTATTGCAGGCCCTTGTCCGTCAAGTCAGCCTTGGACGACACGCCGGTCAACAAGGGCAGCTTGTATTTCTCGGCCACTGGCATGATCGCCGCCGTGGCGGAACTGCAGAATGCGCCGGTCAGCGCCGCGACCTTGTCGCGCACGATGAGCTTCTCGGCAGCGTTCACCGAGTTGGCCGGCCTGCACTGGCCGTCTTCGATGATGAGCTCGATTTTCCGGCCCAGCACCCCGCCGGCAGCATTGCGCCGCTCGACCGCCAGCTTGGCGCCGTTGACATAGGTGACCCCGTTGTAGGCCACCGACCCGGTGAGCGGCTGGATGACGCCGATCTTGATGGCGTCCTGCGCCGAGGCCGCGGACGACGCCCCCGCCAACGCGCTTACCACCAACAATGCATAAGACAGCTTCCGCATAGCAACCCTCGCAATGTATTGGTTCAAGAAGTGCCAACCGCTGATGGCCCATCGTGGCGCCGGATCCGCTCGCGTCCCGGCATTTTCGATTAATTAAACAAATAATTAATTTATTGATGTATTAGGGTTTACGTGAGGCACGACGACCAGGAAAAAAATAATTGATCGACTCAATAATTTAACGGTAGGCGAGCGCCGGGCAAGCATAAAAAATGCCACCCCGGCCTCCCAAGGCGTGGCGGCCGGCCGCCACGCCGCCAGGTGCACCAAGCGCGGTCGCGGCGCACCGCCGTGGCGCGGCTCGCTTACGTTTTGAGCTTGTACCCGGTGCGGAATATCCAGGCCACGATCAGCAGGCAGGCTGCGAGGAATGCCAGCGTCATCCCCAAGCTCACGGCCACGTTGACGTCGGACTGGCCATAAAAGCTCCAGCGGAAGCCGCTGATCAGGTACACCACCGGATTGGCGAGGGTGATCTTCTGCCAGATTGGCGGAAGCATGCTGATCGAATAGAAGGCCCCGCCCAGAAAGGTCAGCGGCGTGACGACCATCAAGGGAATGATTTGCAGCTTTTGGAAGTCGTCCGCCCACAGCCCAATGATGAAGCCGAACAGGCTGAAGGTCAGCGCCGTCAGCACGAGGAACCCCGCCATCCATGCGGGATGCTCGATGTGATACGGGACGAACAGGCGGGCCGTCACGAGGATGAGCACGCCCAGCATGATCGATTTGGTGGCCGCCGCGCCCACGTAGCCGATGACGGCCTCCACCGGCGAGACCGGGGCCGAGAGCAGCTCGTATATCGTTCCCGTCCACTTGGGCAGGTATATCCCGAACGAAGCGTTGGAAATGCTCTCGTTGAGGAGCGACATCATGATCAAGCCGGGAATGATGAACGCCCCGTAGCTGACGCCGCCGATCTCGCCCATGCGCGAGCCGATGGCGGTGCCAAAGACGATGAAATACAAGGAGGTGGACAACACGGGCGAAGCGATGCTCTGGGTGATGGTGCGGAACGTGCGCGCCATCTCGAACCGGTAGATCGCACGGATCGCATGGAAATTCATGATGTTTGCTCCTGGACCAGGCTCACGAAAATATCTTCCAGCGAACTCTCGCTCGAATGCAGGTCCTTGAAGTCGATGCCCTGCTCGTTCAGCGCCCGCATGAGCGCGGCAATGCCCGTCGTCTCCGCTTGCGCATCGAAGGTATAGATCAGTGCATGCCCGCCATCGGCGAGCTCCAGTCCGTAGCCGGCCAGCGCTGCGGGAATCGAGGCAAGCGGCGCCTGCAATTGCAGCGTCAGTTGCTTCTTGCCGAGCTTGCGCATGAGCGCCTGCTTTTCCTCCACGAGCACGAGCTCCCCTTTGTTGATGATGCCGATGCGGTCGGCCATCTCCTCGGCTTCCTCGATGTAGTGGGTAGTCAGGATGATGGTCATGCCCTCGTCCCGCAGCCGGCGCACCATCTTCCACATGTCGCGCCGCAGTTCGACGTCCACCCCGGCCGTCGGCTCGTCGAGGAACAGCACCTTGGGCTCGTGCGCAAGCGCCTTGGCGATGAGCACGCGGCGCTTCATCCCGCCCGACAGGGTCATGATCTTGGCATTGCGCTTGTCCCAGAGCGAAAGGTCGCGCAGCACGCCCTCGACGAGGGCGGGATTGGCCGGGCGGCCGAACAAGCCGCGGCTGAAGCTGACCGTCGCCCATACCGTCTCGAAGGCGTCCGTCGCCAGCTCTTGGGGCACCAGGCCGATCCGGGACCGCGCGGCCCGGTAATCGCGCACGATGTCGAACCCGTCCACCAGCACCGTCCCCGACGAGGCCCGTGTCAAGCCGCAAACGATGCTGATGAGCGTCGTCTTGCCAGCACCGTTCGGACCGAGCAGCGCGAAGATTTCCCCCTTGCGTATCTGGAGATCGACGCCCTTGAGTGCTTGGAAGCCGTTGGCGTAGGTTTTGGCGAGCCCCGAAATGGCTACGATGGCGGGCGCTTCGCCGGCGAGCGGCTGTCGTGTCGGAGTGGGCTGCATGATGTCGTGGCGGCACCGCCGGGAAGAAAATGGACACTGCGGCAACTCCGGCGGTGGACAACGAGTGTATAGGATGCGTATTCCCCTCGCAGCGTCTGATTCCGCGAAAGACCGTTCCGCCGTCGCGAATAATGCCCTGGCGCCGCGCAGGACCGCGGAACCGGTATCATCCTAATCTCGCGGCGGGACCCCGCCCGCCGTCGCACCATCGGAGCACCGCCCCATGAACACCATCCCGGACAACGTCAGCATGGCGCTGTTCTGCGACTTCGAAAACGTGGCCCTGGGTGTGCGCGACGCCAAGTACGAGCGCTTCGACATCAAGCTGGTGCTCGAGCGCCTCCTGCTGAAGGGCAGCATCGTAGTCAAGAAGGCTTATTGCGACTGGGAGCGCTACAAGGGCTTCAAGGCGACCATGCACGAGGCCAATTTCGAACTGATCGACATTCCTCACGTGCGCCAGTCCGGAAAGAATTCCGCCGATATCCGCCTCGTCGTCGACGCGCTGGACCTCTGCTATACGAAATCGCACGTCAACACCTTCGTCATCATCAGCGGCGACTCTGATTTCTCGCCGCTCGTCTCTAAGCTGCGCGAGAACGCCAAGCAGGTCATCGGCCTAGGCGTGAAGCAATCCACCTCCGACCTGCTGATCGCCAACTGCGACGAATTCATCTTCTACGACGACCTGGTACGGGAAACCCAGCACGCGTCGCGGCGCGATGCACGCGCATCGTCATCGGCCAGCCGCCGCCCCCACGAAGAAGACAAGCACCGCAAGGACGACCTGGAAGCCCGCCGCGAACAAGGCATTGCTCTGGCCGTGGAGACCCTCGACGCGCTGGCCGCAGAACGCGGCGACACCGGCAAGATCTGGGCATCCGTCCTGAAGGAAGCAATCAAGCGCAGAAGGCCGGACTTCAACGAGTCCTATTACGGCTTCCGCGCGTTCGGCAACCTGCTGGAGGCCGCCCAGGCCAAGGGGCTCCTGGAATTCGGGCGAGACGACAAATCTGGCGCCTACGTCTCTCGCATTGGCAACGGCGAGCACGCCCTGCTCGACGCTTCCCCCGCCAGGCCCGCGCCAGCACCCGCCACCCAGCAGCCAGCCGAGGAGGCCGCACCCACGGCGGCCAAGCGCAACGAGAAACGGCGCACCGCGCGGCCTTCGAACAAGAATGCGGCGGCTCGCTCGCGCGAGACGCCCGCCGACAGCCCTGCCGCCACGCCCGCAGTCGAACCAGCTCCGCAAGCGCCCCTGCCCGTGGCCGCACCGTCGCCCGAGGCGGCCACACCCGAGCCTGCACCGCCCTCTCCGGAGCCGCCGGCATCCGTGCCGCCACCGCCCGAAACGCTGCCCTCTGCCCCGGCCAAGAAATCGCCGCGCAAGACGGCCCGCAAGAGTGCGCCGCGCAGCCGCGCGCGCAAGACGGCCGTGGCCAGTCAGGAGGACTGAACGCTGCTCGACGCGGGGCCGAACGCTTGGTCCAGCGTCAAGACTGCGCCCGTCTCGACGGGCTCGTAACCGGGCAGCTCCTCCAGTCTGTCCACGAAGCCGGGCGTTTTCAGTATGGCGAGCACCTCATCGAGGCGCCCGGCGTGAAGCGACGCCTGCTCGACCGCGAAGAAATACCGCTCGGTGGCGAGAGGGACGAAATCAAGCCCAAACCGTCGCGCGGCGGTCTCGATGCCAAAACCGACGTCCGCCATGTCGCTCGCGATGTAGGCTGCCACCGCCGCGTGCGTGAACTCCGTGCTGTCGAAACCATTGATGCGGCCGGGCGACACCCCCGACCGCCCCAGCATGAGCTCCAGCAGCATGCGAGTCCCCGACCCCTCCTGCCGGTTGACGAAGCGCACGCCGGGCCGGCCCAGATCGGCCAACCGCCCGATGCCTTTGGGGTTGCCGGGAGCGACGAACAAGCCCTGTACCCGCAGGGCAAGCTGGATCAACACGTGTTTGCGCGGGTCCAGCCATTGCAGATATCGTCGCGCGGCCTCGCCTTCGAACTCGCCCAATGGCACGTGGAAGCCGGCCAAATCGCATTCGCCCCGCGCCAGCGCGGCGACGGCCTCCGTGCTATTGCGATAACGGAGTTCCACCGGGATGTCGGCCGCATTGATCCAATCCACCAACGCAGCGACGGCGAAGCCGTGGCTGGCGTATAGGCGCAAAGGGGGTTGATCGGGGGTGACGGCCTTGCGGATCTCGGCCTCCAGCTCCGACGCCAGGCTGTCGAGGGTCGGCGACAGGCGCGCGCGGATGCGCTCTTCCGCCAGCAGCAGCACCATGCCCAAGTGACTGAGCCGCGTACCCCGTCCTGGCTGCTTTTCGAGCAGCGGCGTGCCGAATAGCGCCTCGGCGCTGCGCAACAACCCCCATACGTGGCGATAGGACAAGCCTTCCTGCCGGCCGGCTGCAGCGATGGAGCCCGACGCCCGTATGCGGCCGAGCAGTCGCAACAGCAAGGCAGTGTCGACCGGGGGCCGAAGCGATGCATCCGTTCCATGGATGTGCCAGCTCGGCTGGATAGCAACCTTAAACATTATGCAATCCTAGACATATTCTTTTGCTTGGGTTTCTTTGTTAGAGTGGGCTTGAACAAAACAAAAATATGTTCTGAATTACATATTTTAGCCGTCCGCCCTGCCTGTCCGCGACGCACGGCTGCCGAGATTCCCATGGAACAAAAAGTCATCCCCATCGTGGCGGCAGCGCCCACGCGCGAACGCAAGCGCCGGCACCCCAAGGGCCGCCGTGTGGATCCCGCTGCGCTGGCCGAAGTCCGGGCGCTGCTCGGCGACGCACCTCGCCGGCGCGACCTGCTGATCGAACACCTGCACCGCATCAACGACCGCTATGGCCAGCTGGGCACCCGCCACCTGGCGGCCCTCGCGCAGGAATTGGGCATGGCCCAGGCCGAGGTGTTCGAAGTCGCATCCTTCTACCACCACTTCGACGTGGTGCGCGACGACGATCGGTCCGAGTCCGGCGTCGCACCGCTCACGGTCCGGGTCTGCACGAGCCTGTCCTGCGAAATCGCCGGGGCCCCATCCTTGCTGGCGCGGCTGCAGGAAATCCTCGGCCCGGACGTACGGGTGCTGGAAGCGCCCTGCATGGGCCGCTGCGAACAGGCGCCGGTTGCCATGGTGGGACAAAACCCCGTTTCGTGCGCCTCGCCCGAAGCCGTGCGCAGCGCCGTCGAGAACGGCCAGACGCGAGAACTTCCGGGCTCGTACACCGACTATGCCACCTACCTCGCTCAAGGCGGGTACCGGCTGCTACGCGAATGCGTGCATGGACAGCGGGACGTGGAATCCGTGATCTCTGCACTCGAAGACTCGGGGCTGCGCGGCCTTGGGGGCGCCGGCTTTCCCGCAGGCCGCAAATGGCGCGCGGTGCGCGCAGAACCCGGCCCGCGCCTGATGGCGGTCAACATCGACGAAGGCGAGCCCGGCACCTTCAAAGACCGTTACTACCTGGAACGCGATCCGCACCGCCATCTTGAAGGTCTGCTCATCGCCGCCTGGGCTATTGGCGCGCAGACCGTCTATGTCTACCTGCGCGACGAGTATCCCGGCTGCCGCGCAATACTCGAAAAGGAACTGCAACGCCTGCGCGACGACCCGCCGGTCTCCCCGCTGCCCGCCATCGAATTGCGCCGCGGAGCGGGAGCTTACATCTGCGGGGAGGAGTCGGCCATGATCGAATCCATCGAAGGCAAGCGCGGCATGCCGCGCTTGCGGCCGCCCTATGTCGCCCAGGTCGGTCTGTTCGGCCGGCCTACGCTCGAGCACAACTTCGAAACGCTGTACTGGGTGCGCGACATTCTCGAGCGAGGAAGCGACTGGTTCGCCTCGCATGGCCGACGCGGCCGCAAGGGATTGCGTTCCTTTTCGGTATCGGGGCGGGTGCGCAAGCCCGGCGTCCACCTGGCGCCGGCCGGCATCACGATCCAGGAGTTGATCGACGAATACTGCGATGGCATGCAGGAAGGGCACGAGTTTTACGCCTATCTGCCGGGCGGCGCCTCCGGCGGCATCCTGCCCGCTTCGATGAACGACATCCCGCTGGACTTCGACACCCTGCAGCCTTACGGCTGTTTCATCGGCTCGGCGGCCGTCATGGTGCTCTCGAAGCACGACAGCGCCATCGGGGCCGCGCGCAACCTAATGCGTTTCTTCCGAGACGAGTCTTGCGGCCAGTGCACGCCTTGCCGCGTCGGCACGGCCAAGGCCCTCGAGCTGATCAGCAAGCCGCTCTGGGATCTCGCCCTGCTGCGGGATCTTTCCGCCGTCATGCGCGACGCTTCCATCTGCGGACTGGGACAAGCCGCGCCCAACCCCGTGGATTGCGTCATCAAGTATTTCCCCCATGAACTGGGGCTGCAAGAAGAGAGCCGCTGATGAATGCCGTCAACCGCCGCGAACTCGGCCTCGAGCCCGCCACCGTCACTTTCACGCTCAACGGCATGGAGGTGAGCGCCGCCGAAAACGAAACGCTGATCCAGGTGGCCGCCCGGCTCGGCATCGAGATTCCCCACCTTTGCTACAAGGATGGACTGGAGCCGGCCGGCAATTGCCGCGCGTGCATGGTCGAAATCGAAGGGGAACGGGTCTTGGCCCCCTCGTGCTGCCGCACGCCGCGAGAAGGCATGGTCGTCACGACGCAAAGCGAGCGCGCGGTGCAAGCCCAGAAGATGGTGCTCGAGCTGCTGCAGTCCGACATGCCAGAAACCGTCTACACGCGCCACAACGAAGTCGGCCTCTGGGCGGAAAAACTCGGCGTCGCCAAGCCTCGCTTCGACGCGCGGCCGCAGCCTTGCGCCGACACCACCCATCCGGCCATTGCGGTCAACCTCGACGCCTGCATCCAGTGCACGCGCTGCCTGCGGGCTTGCCGCGACGAACAGGTCAACGACGTCATCGGGCTCGCCTACCGTGGCCACCAGGCCAAGATCGTATTCGACATGGACGACCCCATGGGGGCCTCCACCTGCGTGGCCTGCGGCGAATGCGTACAGGCATGTCCGACCGGGGCCCTGGCGCCGGCGCGCGGCGCGGCGCTGGCGGTGCCAGACAAACAAGTGGACTCCGTATGCCCGTACTGCGGCGTGGGCTGCCAACTGACTTACCACGTCAAAGACAACCGCATCCTGTACGTGGAAGGCCGCGACGGCCCGGCCAACCACGCGCGCCTGTGCGTCAAGGGCCGCTACGGCTTCGACTACGCCCACCACCCGCATCGCCTCACCCGGCCGCTCATCCGGCGGCCCGACGCGCCCAAGCAGCCCCATGCCCCGATGGATCCAGAGCGCGTGATGGAAGTGTTCCGGGAAGCCACGTGGGAGGAAGCGCTGGACCTGGTGGGCCAACGCCTGCGCGCGATCCGCGACACCTACGGCAAGCGCGCCTTGGCAGGGTTCGGATCGGCCAAGGGCAGCAACGAAGAAGCCTACCTGTTCCAGAAACTCGTGCGCACGGGCTTCGGCAGCAACAATGTCGACCACTGCACGCGCTTGTGCCATGCATCGTCTGTCGCGGCGCTGTTGGAAGGCATAGGCTCGGGCGCGGTTTCCAACCCGGTGATGGACGTCGGCAAGGCCGAAGTGGTGATCGTCATTGGGGCCAATCCGACGGTAAACCATCCTGTCGCCGCCAGCTGGATCAAAAACGCGGTCAAACAAGGCACTAAGCTCATCCTGGCCGATCCCCGGCGATCGGACCTCGCACGGCATGCCTACCGCTTCCTGCAATTCCAGCCAGATACCGACGTTGCGCTGCTCAACGCGATGATGCATGTCATCGTGCATGAGGGACTGGTGGACGAAGCATTCATCGCGAGCCGGACCATCGGCTACGAGGAACTGCGCAAGAACGTCGAGGGCTACAGCCCGGAACGCATGGCACCCATTTGCGGCATCGACGCCGACACCATCCGCCACGTGGCACGCCTCTATGCGACCTCCAAGGCCTCGATGATTCTCTGGGGCATGGGCGTTTCCCAGCACGTGCATGGCACTGACAACGCCCGGTGCCTGATCGCCCTGGCGCTGATGACGGGCCAGATCGGGCGCCCCGGCACGGGGTTGCATCCGCTGCGGGGCCAGAACAACGTGCAGGGCGCCTCGGATGCGGGCCTGATTCCGATGATGTATCCGGATTACCAGCGCGTCGACAACCCGGCCGCCCGCAAGAAATTCGAAGACCTCTGGGGCGTCCCGCTCGACCCCAAGCCTGGATTGACCGTCGTGGAGGTCATGCACGCGATCAAGGCTGGCGAGGTGCGGGGCATGTACATCATGGGCGAGAACCCGGCCATGTCCGACCCGGACGCCAGCCACGCACGCGAAGCCCTGGCGGTGCTCGACCATCTCGTCGTGCAAGATATCTTCCTGACCGAGACGGCCTATCTCGCCGATGTCGTCTTGCCGGCCTCGGCCTTTCCCGAAAAAACCGGCACCTTCACCAACACCGACCGCACCGTGCAAATGGGCCGGCAAGCCTTGCAACCGCCGGGCGATGCGCGCCAAGACATCTGGATCATCCAGCAGATCGCCGCGCAAATGGGGCTGGATTGGAACTACCGCGACGTCTCGGAAGTGTTCGACGAAATGCGCCGCGCCATGCCGAGCATAAGCGGCATCACGTGGGAACGGCTGCAAGCCGAGCATGCCGTCACCTACCCGTGCATGAAGGAAGGCGACCCTGGCGAACCGGTCGTGTTCAGGACGGAGTTCCCGACCGAAACCGGCCGGGCACGCTTTGTGCCGGCAGACATCATTCCAGCGGCCGAACGTCCGGATGAGGACTACCCCATGGTGTTGATCACCGGACGCCAACTCGAGCACTGGCATACGGGCAGCATGACGCGGCGGGCGTCCGTGCTCGACGCGATCGAACCCGACCCCGTGGCGCTAGTACACCCGCTGGACCTCGCGGACTTGGGCGGCAAGCCAGGCGACATCGTGACCCTCGAATCGCGCCGCGGCCAAGTCTCGCTTTATGCCCGCGCGGACGAAGGCACGCCCCGGGGCGCGGTATTCGTGCCGTTCTGCTACTACGAAGCCGCCATCAACAAACTAACGAATCCCGTGCTGGACCCGTACGGCAAGATCCCCGAGTTCAAGTATTGCGCGGTGGCCATGCGGCTGGGCGGAGAACCTCCGGTGCAGGGAAGCTACGGCGGCGGAAGGTTGCTGGCAACCGATACGATAAGTGCATGACGCGCTGCGGGCAGCCCCAAGGCCCAGTGGGCCTTGGGGCCAGCCCACTGGGGCCAGGGACCGGGCATCGCGCCAGGCCGTGCCGCTATCGTGATAGATGATCTTCGTCTCGGTGAAACCGTGGCGCGCCTCGTAGCCGTGAAGCCGCCCGATCCCGCTCCGGCGATAGCCTCCCGTTTCGGCCTGGCTTCGCGGCGTCATACGCCGCGTGTTGGCGCGCTGACGCCGCGTGGCCCTCACGCCGTGTACATTTCTTTGCCGTCGTTCAGGTTTAGCCAACCCTTGACGATGCGGTAGATGAACCAGATGAAAGCGACGAACCAGACGACCCAGCCAATGAATAGCCATACCGTCAAGGCGCCCACGATGCCCCACAGGACGGCAAACCAGAAAGTCCGGATTTGCCACCGGAAATGGCTTTCCAACCATGTACCGGCCACATCGCCCTTCTTGATGTAGTTGATGATGATGGCCGCAATGCTGCTCACCCCGACCACGAGCGATAGCGCATAGAGCGCATAGATCACCATCGTCAGGTTCTTGGCGGACTGCAATTTGGCAGAGTCGGCCGTGACTTCGTTCATGGAGCACCCCTGTGGTTATCGTGAGGCGGTCTGGGCGCATGCTTGGCCGAAAGGCCTCCCTGCTGGCGCCTGCGCCACTGCACAAGGCGCCACCCCATCAATCCCGCGAATACCAAAGTGTAGATAAACACCGCGGAAAAATCATTTTTGCCGGCTTTCTGCCACCAATAATGCAGCAGCACCGCCACGCCGATGGCGTAGACCAGCCTGTGCACGCGCTGCCACCAGCGCCCCAGCCGGCGCATCCAACCGCGCGTGGAAGTCGCCGCGAGCGCGACCAAGCCGACGAAGCCCGCGAAGCCCACGGCAATGAAGGGCCGCCGGGCGATATCCTGCGCGATTTCGGCCGCGTCGAACCACTGGTCCCACCATACATAGCTCATGAAGTGCAGGCAGGCGTAGAAAAACGTAAACAGCCCGCACATGCGGCGCACCTGTAGCAAGGCGGGCTGCCCGAGAAGCTGCCTGAGCGGCGAGATGGAGAGCGTCGCGAGCAACGCGACCAGCGTCCAGGTGCCGGAGGAACGGGTGAGGAATTCCACCGGATTGGCAGTGAGGCCATCGGCCAGCCCCAGCCATACCCACCGGGCCAAGGGCAATAGGAAAACCGCAAATAGCAGGAGTTTGAAGCGCCCCGCGGGCATGCCGAAAATCCGCGGGCCAACCCTGGATGCGGGCGCCCGCCTTGGCGCGACCGGTGAGCCGGTCATTTCATTTTCCATGGCACGCGCCCCCTGTGCAGATGAAGGCGAGCGCGCAGGCGCGGCGCACGCAGCCTCCTGTCAGTAGTATCGGGCGAGGTCCATGCCGCTGTAGAGCGACGCCACCTGCTCGCCGTAACCGTTGAACTTCAAGGTCTTACGCTTGGGCGAAAACAGGCCGTCTTCGCCAATGCGCCGCTCCGTCTCCTGGCTCCACCGGGGGTGCGGCACCTCGGGATTGACGTTGGCATAAAAGCCATACTCGTGGGGAGCGGCCCGGACCCAGCTCGTCATGGGTTGCTTTTCCACGAAGCGAATCTTCACCAGCGACTTGCCGGATTTGAATCCATACTTCCACGGCACGACCACCCGCACCGGCGCCCCGTTCTGGTTAGGCAACGTTTCGCCGTACACACCGAAGGCCAGGAGCGTCAGTGGATGCATGGCCTCATCCATGCGCAGCCCCTCTACATAAGGCCAGTCGATCACGGGCACGCGCAATCCGGGCATGGTGTCCGGCTGCATGGCGGAGACGAACTCGACGAACTTCGCGTTCCCGGTGGGCTCGACCCGCCGGATCAGCGCGGAGAGGGAATACCCTATCCACGGAATCACCATGGACCACCCTTCGACGCAACGCAGGCGGTAGATGCGCTCTTCCAGCGGCGCCAGCTTGCGCAGGTCGTCGATCGACAAGGTCTGCGGCTTGAGTACCTCGCCCTCGACGGACACCGACCACGGCGAGGTGCGGAAACGCCCGGAGCGGCTCGACGGATCCCCCTTGTCAGTGCCAAATTCGTAGAAATTGTTGTAGGTGGTGACGTCCTTCTGGGAGGTAGGCTTGTCCATCACCACGTACGCACCGTTCCGCGCCGCCGGTAGCTTGACGCCTGTCGTCTGCGCGAAGGCGCGCCGGTCAGTCCACCCCGAGAGCCCCATGGCCGAGGCAGCCAATCCGGCCTGCAGTATCCATCGGCGCCGGTCGCGGTAGACCTGTTCAGGCGTGATTTCGGAAGGTCGTACATCGGAAGGCCTGCGTATCAGCATGTCGCTCTCCTGTAACAGGCAGCGCGCGGCGGCCGCCGCCTCTGGCGCGGTGACGCACTGTCTCGACGATAGACAACGCCAGGCGGGGGAAGGTTCGCCCGCGTCGCCGCGCAGGCACCCAGGCACGCGAAAAAAGCGGCCTTCGCCCTGGGCGGGCGGGGGTTACAGCTCGCCGTAGGAATGGAGCCCCGAGAGAAACATGTTCACGCCCAGGAATGCGAAACCGGTCACCAGCAGACCCACCAACGCCCAATAGGCTGCCAGGCTGCCGCGCAGTCCCTTGATGAGGCGCATGTGCAGCCAGGCCGCGTAATTGAGCCACACGATCAGGGCCCAGGTTTCTTTGGGATCCCATTGCCAATAGGCGCCCCACGCGTCGGCGGCCCACAAGGCGCCCAAGACCGTAGCCACCGTGAAGAACGCGAACCCCACCGCGATGGCCTTGTACATGATGTCGTCCAACACCTCGAGGGAAGGCAGGTGCTCGGCGAGGCGCCTGCGGCCGAGCAAGATGCCGCCGACGATGAGCGCGGCCACGCCCGCGTAAACCATCCAATACGCGGGCATGCCCGTTTGCCGGAACACCATGGGCTCGACGGCGAGTAGCACGCCCAGCACGAACAGCGGTGCCAGCCGCACCCATGAGGCGGTCTTGCCGTGGGCCTTCACCAAATAGGCGAAGGCGACCATGGCTGCCAACGAGAACGTGCCGTAGCCGATGAAGTTGGCGGGCACGTGCAATTTCATCCACCAGCTCTGGAGGGCGGGCACGAGCGGCTGGATCTGCTGCGCCCCCCGGTCGAAGGTATACCAGAGCAAGAAAGCCACGGCCGATGCAATGACGAGCAGCACGAATCCGCCCAAGGCGCGCGTTTCGTACCTGCGCTCGTAATAAAGGTAGAACAGCGCCGTAATCAGGGAGAACAGGATGAACACTTCGTACAAGTTGCTGACCGGGATGTAGCCGATGTCCGGGCTCAGCAGATAGCTCTCGTGCCAACGCACCAAGAGGCCGGTCAACCCAGCGAACACGGCCCCCCAGGTCAACGCGGTGCCGAGCCAGGCAGCCGTGGCGCTGCGCGCCAGCAGCCCTATCCAGTAGCAGGCAGTGGCCAGCACGAACAGGGCGCACATCCAGAGAATGGCGGACTGGGACGACAAAAGATACTTGAGCAGAAACGCCTGTTCCGCGCGGGCCAGCTCGCCTTGGTAGAGGCCCAATGCCAGGCCGCTGCCTGCGGCCACCGCCAGCATCAGCACGCGCAGCGGCCGCCAGAGCCAGCCCAGCCATGCCATGACCGCAACCGCGCCCACGAGGATAGCCTTGTCGTAGCCGGTCATGATGTCGCCCACCCGGTGGAAGGCGAACGCCGCACCGACGACCAGCAACAGCGCAAAGGCGGCATCCGTCCAATCGACTTTGCGGCGGCCGTCGCTGCCGCCGCGCATCGGCCGACCTGCATCCCCGCGGGTGAGTGACGTCAATTCCATGCTTGGCTACCCTTTCTGGTGCAGCGGCAATGCGGCGATGTCCGCCTTGAGCCGCTCGAATTCCTGGTTGAAATCCAGCGTGCGCCGCTGGGAAGTCATGGCCATGAGGCTGTGTGCGCCCTGCCCGCCGGCGCCCGGCTTGATCCACAGCCAGACCCGGCGCTCGCGGATGTAGAGCATCGAGAACACGCCGAGAATCAACAATACGCAGCCCAGGTATACCGCATTTTTGCCCGGCGTCCGGCTGACCTGGAAGACGCTGGCCTGGACGTGGCGGAAGTCCTTGAGCCCCAGCACGACAGGCGCGGGATACAGGAAGAGGTCTGACAGGGCGGCGACCGCCGCCTGGTTCCACGCGGCCGCCTCGGCGGCGCCCTCCCCGTCCGTGGGCAAGGGCGGCAGCCCGCTACGCTCGCGGGCGACGGCCCGCAGCTCGGCCATCGCGCCACCCAAGAGCTTGACGACCACGTCGGCCGCCCGCTGCTGCTCCGCGGCCGGAACATTGGACTCCAGGAACCGCGCGATCGACTGCAAGCCGCCGCCGGCAAACGTGTCGAGCGCCCGCTCGGCCGACTCGCGCAACTGCGCAGTCAGCTCGTCATCACCCGCGGCCGGCCTGTTGGCCGCGGCAAAGCGCCGCGCGGCCAAGGCCCGCGCCTGGGGGTCCTGGAGCGCGGCGCGCAGGGCCATGAATTCCTTGAGGGAGCGGTCGGCATCGGCGGGCATGCGCACATAGCGGAAATCCTCGTCCGGACTGGCACGCACCCCCGTCAAAAAGACCGGCACGCCATCGAGCTCGATGGGCAACATGTAATTGTGGAATTCGTGCGCCTGGCCGCTCGCGTCGCGCAGCTTGTACTGCACGCTGGGCCCGACATTGCGGAACGCATCGTTCTGGCCAGGCCGGGCCGCGCTGCCCGCGACTGCGGCCACCTGCTCGCGCAGTGCCTTGGGCTGGGCCGCCCCGACCCCGCCGCCGGCGAAGTTTTCGACGTTGATGGGGCGAAACCCGCTGAACTCGACAGAGAGGTCCTTCAGGGCCTCGTTGCCACCCGCATCATCGGCCACCAAGCGCGCCGTGCCGCCTACCGTGCCCGAGACCGGAAACGTGTAGGGCTGACTGCCGCGCAACGCATAGCCAGTCAGCTCGAGGGAGCTCCCGCCGTCGTCGAAACTGGATTGGTAGACCGTTATGCCCTTGTACCGAAGGGGTTCGTTGACCTTGATGGTGGCGGGGAAGCGTTCCCCGGTGCCGTGGTCGGTAACCTCTACTTCGCTCGCGAACAGGCGGGGCATCCCCGTCGAATAGTATTCGACGACGAATTTCTTCAGTTCCAGCGTGAATGGCAGGGGCTGCACCAGCGCCCCGTCGTCCACCATCACGATGGCGTTGCGCGTCTGGCCGCCCTCGGGCACCAGGACATTGCCCCGGAAGCTCGGATTCCCGGGCCCCAGGCGCCCGGACGCCGGCACGTCCGCGATGGCCATGTTCTCGAACAAGGGTTGCTTGCCGCCGAACCAGATCTGCAGCCGGATGGGCAGTTCGCTGTCCAACAGCCCGCCGATGCAGACGATGACGATGGCGGTGTGCGCGAAGATGTAGCCCAGCCGGTTGCCGCTGCCGGTCTTGGCCGCCACCAGGGAGGCCTCGCCGCTGGACTTGATGCGCAGCGCGTATCCCCGCCGGCGGAGCAAGCCCGCAACTTCATCGGCGACTTCCGCAGGCCGCGCTGCAGCCGACGAAAACTCGGCATGGTGGTGAAACGCGCGCAGGCTGGCTTCGCGGACGTGCTCCCTGAACGAGCGCATGTCGCGGATCATCTTGGGCGAGGTGCGAAGGATGCACAAGCTGGTGGACACCACCAGGAAGCCCATGATGAGCAGGAACCACCAGGCGTTATAGACATGGTAGAGCGAGAATACGTCGAACACCTCGTACCAGAACGGGCCGAACTGGTTGACGTAGTTGTTCGACGGCTGGTTCTGCACCACGACCGTGCCGACGACGCTCGCCAAGCAGATGAACACCAGCAGGCTCACGGCGAACCGCATGGACCCCAGCAATTCGAACAGGTCAGCCCCGAGACGTCGGGGGGCCGGGCGGGATGCTGCGGAGGAAGCTGTCGTCATCATGATGGAA
Organism: uncultured Pigmentiphaga sp.; assembly: GCF_937950555.1. NCBI lineage: Bacteria > Pseudomonadati > Pseudomonadota > Betaproteobacteria > Burkholderiales > Alcaligenaceae > Pigmentiphaga > uncultured Pigmentiphaga sp. Next base: position 75,007 of record NZ_CALFCW010000043.1, read on the forward strand.
ATGCGGGTTTCGCCGCGCGGCGCGGGAGCGATCGTCCGCGCCATGGAATGCAAAAGGGGCGGATAGCCCGCCCCTCGAGTGACCGCTCGCGACTACGGTGGTTCCGGCGATGCGGTCAGCGCAGGCCGGCGATGTAATCAGACACGGCCTTGATCTCGGCGTCGGACATCTTCTCCGCGACTTGGGTCATCGGGAGGCTATTGGCCCGCGCGCCGCTGCGGAAGGCCACCAGCTGGGACTCCGTGTACTCGGCGAACTGGCCCGCCACGCGGGGATACTGGGAAGGAATGCCGCTGCCGTTGGGACTGTGGCACGACGCGCAGGCGGGCACGCCCTTGCTCGGGATGCCGGCGCGGTAGATGCGCTGGCCGAGCTCGACCGTGTCTTTGTTCTTGGCAACCGCAGGCTTGAGGGCCTGGGCACCGAGATAGGCGGAAATATTACGCATTTCCTCGTCGGTGAGGCCAGCCGCGATGGCGTTCATGACCGCATTGACGCGCTCGGGCTTCTTGGCGCCTTCCTTGACCTTGAAGTTCGCCAATTGCTTGTAGAGGTATTCCGGGTGCTGCCCGGCCAGCTTGGGATTCGCGGCACCGGGGCTGTTTCCGCCCGGGCCATGGCAACTGGCACAGGATATGACGTTGCGAGACGGATCGCCGTCGTTGAACAGCTGCTCGCCCTTGGCCAGGTCGACCTTGGGCCGGGCCGTGGCATCCGCTGCCAGGGACGGCGCGGCCGCCGCACCCAACATCGCACCGCTCGCAATTAGCATCAGGGACAGCACACGCTTCATGAAAACCTCGACCTAAATTCCTAAAAATCAGGTTGGGATATGCGACTCGCGGATGCCGTGTCTCCTGCCATTCCTGCCGGACCAGCCGTTCGAGATACGGCGGAAAATCTTCCAGCAGGCGTCTCCGCGGGGCCCACTACCCCTTTATTTCATTCGGCCGGCTCACGCCGGAGGTGAACGTTCTTTTTTACTGCGAGTTCTTGTACTGCAATGCTGCCGCCGAAAGCGCAAAGGCCCCGTGCAAGCGCTTTCCGACTTTAAGAAACCTCTTATTATAGCAACTACAACGTAGCCGATTGAAAACTATTCAGCAGAAGATCCACATGGCGGTATATCAGCTCGGGGCCGATGCGCCCACCATCCACGAATCCGCATACGTTGCCGAAGGCGCCACCGTCATCGGCAAGGCCCGGCTGGCCGAAAACTCGAGCGTCTGGCCCGGGGCGGTCATCCGCGCCGACAATGACGACATCGTCATCGGCCATTCGAGCAATGTGCAGGAAGGCGCAGTGCTCCACACCGACCCAGGCCTGAAGCTGATCGTCGGCGACTACGTGACCGTCGGCCACCAGGCCATGCTCCACGGCTGCACGATAGGCGATGGGTCCCTCATCGGCATCCAGGCCGTGGTCCTGAACCGGGCCGTGATCGGCAAGAACTGCCTCGTGGGCGCGGGGGCGATCGTGACCGAAGGCAAAGTCTTTCCCGACCGGTCGTTGATCCTGGGCGCGCCGGCCAAGGTGGTGCGTGAGCTCACGGACGAAGACATCGCGCGCATCCGCCAAGGGGTGGAAAGCTACGTGGCGCGGCAGCGGCTGTTCAAGCAGCACCTCAAGCGGATCGACTGAACGGTGCCGCCAGCGCCCCGCGAGGCCGGCCCAGGCCCGGCCTTACAATAGACGAGTCCTGACTTCCCTCGCCGCGCCGCGACGCCCTGTGTCCATCCTTCATCGCGCCCATTTCACGACCTCCGCCGCCCGGCTCGACCAACTGCCCGCGCCAGGCGCGCCGGAGGTTTGCTTCGTCGGCCGATCCAACGCCGGCAAGTCATCGGCGATCAACGTCCTCACCCAACAGAAGCGCCTCGCGTTTTCGAGCAAGACGCCCGGACGCACGCGGCTGATCAACATGTTCGGCATCCCCGATCCGCTCGAGCCTGAGCGCGACCTGGGATTCCTCGTCGACCTGCCCGGCTACGGCTACGCATCCGTGGCCAAGGAAGACCGGTCGCAATGGGCACAGGTGCTCGGCGGCTACTTGCGCGATCGCCCCTCGCTCGCCGGCGTGGTGATGCTGGTGGACATCCGCCGCGGCGTCACGGACCTGGACCGGAATCTGGTGGACTGGATCGCGCCCTCGGGCAGGCCCGTGCTGGCCCTGCTGACCAAGGCAGACAAGCTGCCCTACGGGCAGCGCGTCAAGGCTCAATTCGCCGCCAAGAAAGAGCTGGCCGCCATCGGCGCGCTGCACACGGTCGCGTTTTCCGCGACGCACCGCCTCGGGCTGGAAGAGGCCGCCGCGCACATCGAAGGATGGCTGCTGCCGAAGACCGCACCGTGACGGCCGTGACGGTGCGATGGTATCTTGCGCAGGGAGCCCCCCGGCGCCCCGCCGTAACACTGGACGCAAAGCAATGAGCCAACACGAAGTATTCGCCGACTTTCCTGCCGGCAGGCCGCGCCGCCTGCGGCGCGACGATTTCACGCGACGCCTGGTGCGCGAGAGCCGGCTGTCGGCCGATGACCTGATTTATCCCGTTTTCGTCGCCGAGGGCACGGGGCTGCGCCAACCGGTGCCTTCGCTTCCCGGCGTCGAACGCTACAGCCTGGACACCCTCCTGCCCGTGGCCGAACAATGCGTCGAGCTGGGCATCCCGGTGCTGGCCCTCTTCCCCGTCATCGCCCCCGAGCTCAAGACCCCGGACGGTATCGAAGCCATCCGCCCCGACGGCCTCGTCCCGCGCGTGGTGGCCGAGCTCAAGAAACGCTTTCCCGAGCTGGGCGTCCTGACCGACGTCGCCCTCGACCCCTACACGAGCCACGGGCAAGACGGCGTCATCGACGAGACCGGCTACGTGTTGAATGAGCCCACGGTGGAAATCCTGGTCAAGCAGGCCCTGGTGCAGGCCGAGGCCGGCGTGGACATCGTCGCCCCGAGCGACATGATGGACGGCCGCATCGGCGCCATCCGGCAGGCGCTGGAAGCCGCCGGCCACATCCACACCCGCATCATGGCCTACTCGGCCAAGTACGCCAGCGCTTTCTACGGGCCGTTCCGCGACGCCGTGGGCTCGGCCGCCAACCTGGGCAAGTCGAACAAGGCGGCCTACCAGATGGACCCGGGCAACATCGACGAGGCACTGCGCGAGGTGGCGCTCGACCTGCGCGAAGGCGCCGACATGGTCATGGTCAAGCCGGGCATGCCGTACCTGGATGTCCTGCGCCGCGTCAAGGACACTTTCCGCGTCCCGACCTTCGCTTACCAGGTCAGCGGCGAGTATGCGATGCTGAAAGCGGCGTGCGCCAACGGCTGGCTCGACGAAGACAAAGTCGTGATGGAGGCCCTGCTAGGCTTCAAGCGTGCCGGGGCCGACGGCATCCTGACCTATTTCGCCCTCGACGCGGCCCGCAAGCTGAAGGGTTGAAGCCATGGACGTCCTCTGGATCCCGGAGAACGGAGGGCCCCGTCCAGAGAATGCGGCGCAGCTTGCAGCCAGCAAAGGTTTTTTCTGGATCGATGCGAGTGCCGAGGAAGTCGCGCCGGCCCCGGAGGACTGGCGAGCCCGGATCGAGCAATTGACCGGCGTGCACCTGCACGACTTGCATTTGCAGGATGCGGTGAACCCGGCCCACCCGTCGTATTTCGAAAACACGCTCACCTACGAGATGGTGGTGTTCCGGCGCATCGTGGCCGACCCGCCATCCGATGCGCCTGCGCCGGGGGGCCGCAAGCCCGCGATCCCGCTGATGGCCAACCTGCGCACTCGTCCTGTGGCGTTTTTCGTGCTGCCGCAGGCGCTGATCTCCGTGCGCCACGGCGCAAGCACGACGTGCGAAGCGATGAAGCGGCGCCTGGCCGAACAACGCGGCGAGCGCCTCCCGGAAGGGAGAGTCGAACGCTTGCAAAGCACCATCGGGCCGTTGACCCGCCCCCTATCGGGACCGGCCGAGCTGATGCTGCGGTTGCTCAACGGCATGGTCGACAAATACCTCGCGCTGCGGCAGCCGCTCACCCTGCACCTGGATCGATGGCAGCGCGAGCTGCTCAATCCCAGCGGCCGCTTCCACAATTGGCTGGCGCTGCTCGACGTCCGCATCGTCCTACGGCGCCTCGAAAGCATTTGCGAGGAACAGTACGACGCCTTGTCCGAGCTACGCGACGCGGCCATGGACCTTGACGAAGACGCGCGGGGCTCGGGGGCGTTCGACCAGCGTCGCGATGCGCTGCTGGTGCGCATCAATGACGTCATGGAACACGTCAACCGGGTCCTGAACCACGCCCGCCGCATGGAGTCATCGGTGGAAAACGCGGTGCAGCTCCACTTCTCCGCCACGGCCCACCGCACCAACCAAATCATGCGCATCCTGACGGTGGTCACCGTCATCTTCACGCCGCTCACCCTCATCACCGGCATCTTCGGCATGAATTTCGACCATCTCCCGCTGGTACACGAGCGCGGCGGGTTCTGGTGGCTGCTTGCCGGCATGGCACTGCTGGCGGCTTTGCTGTGGACCTGGTTTTCCGCCCGCAGGTACATCGAGACGCGACCTTACCGCGTCGCCGAAGCGCTGGCGCGCAAGGCAGGATGGCGAGCGGGCAGGAAGGAAGACGACCCCACGGAGCGGTTGTAGCCGCGCGCCGGGCCGGGCGGCGTCGATCGCGCTATGGCGCCGAGGCCGCCAGAACTTCGTCCAGCACCCGGGCAAAGCGCTCGGCGCCCTGAAAGCCGATGACGCGCTGCCCCAGCGGCTTGCCGCCCGGCGCGAAAAACACGATGCCTGGGGGCCCGAACAGCTTGAAGCGCCTGAGCAGTTCGCGGTCGTCCGCATTGTTGGCTGTCACGTCGGCCTGCACCAGGCGCAAATTGGCGAGGCGGCGGGCCACTTCGGGACGCGGGAAGGTGAACGCCTCCATCTCCTTGCACGACACGCACCAATCCGCATAGAAGTCCAGCATGACCGGCCGGTCGGAGGCGGCCAACAGGGCGTCGAGCTCGGCCACGCTGCGTACCCGCTCGAATACGGGCGGTCCAGCCACCGGCCTCGACATGGCGCCTTGCGGCGGACTCCAGAGCTCCGCGTCCCCGCCGGTCGCCGGGCCCGAGCCGCCGAGCGGCGCAAGCTCGGGCCCGGCACCGGCAGGCAGGCGCGCCGGCCCCGCGATATGCGCCAGCGGCTGCAGCGGATCGCGCCCCCCGCTGGCCAGGCCTACGGCCTGCAACACCCCGGCAAGCGCGAACAGCAGGCCCACGCCCTTCATCAAGCGGCGGCCGGTCCCTGCTCCCGCCGGCAGGGCATCGAAGGCATGCAGCAAGGAGGCAGCCAGGATCGCCAGCACGCTCCATCCGGCCATTTGCACCCACCCCGGCAGCACGGGCCACAACATCCACCATGCCACGGCAAGCAGCAGCATGCCGAAGAAACGTTTGACGTCGTCCATCCATGGCCCCGCCTTGGGTAGCAAGGCGCCGGCGGAAGCGCCCGCGACCAGCAGCGGCAAGCCCATGCCCCAAGCAAGCGCGAACAACGCGGCACCGCCCAGCCACAGGTCCCCGCTTTGCGAGACATAGAGCAGCGCGCCGGCAAGCGGTGCGGCCACGCACGGGCCGACGATCAGCGCGGAGACGGCACCCATGGCGAGCGCGCCCGTCACCCGTCCGCCGGGCAGCCGCGAAACGCGGTTCGACAAGGCGGTCTGCCAGCGCGAGGGAAGCTGGAAGGTGAATACGTCAAACATGGCCATCGCCAGTAACGCCAGCAGCACCGCGAAGGTCCCCAGCACCCACGGCGTCTGCAGCGCCGAGGCCAGGCTCACGCCGCTCAGTGCCGCCAGCAGCCCGGCGGCGGTGTAGACCACCGACATGCCGAACACATAGGCGGCCGCCAGCCCCAGGCCCCTGAGCCGAGGACGCCGGCCCGCGGACGCAGCATCTCCCACCACGATGGCGGACAAGATAGGCACCATGGGCAACACGCACGGCGTCAGCGACAACAGAACGCCCAGGCCAAGGAATATCAGAACGGTTTGCACGAGGCCGCTGCCCGACAGCATGTCCGCCAGGCTGACGTCATCAGCCTGCGCGAAGGCAGACCAACCGGAGCGCGCGACCGTGCCACCGTCGATTTGCGGCAATCCGCCAGCCGCCGAAGCCGGCCGGATGCCTATCTTTTGTTCGACGGGTGGGTAGCACAGCCCCGCGTCGGCGCAGCCCTGGCTAACCACGGTCAGCCCGAAGGGCGTCCCCTCTGGGATCGGCAGACGGGCGGCGACCGAACCGCGATAGGTCTCCACCTCTTTGTCGAAGGTTTGGTCGAACTTCACCTGGCCGGGCGGCAACTGCGGTTTGCCGAGCATCACGTCGGCAGGCTCGGGCACGAACCGGAATTGCTCGCGATACATGTAGTAACCGGGCGCGATCTGCCAGGACAGCTCGATGGCGTCCGGCGCCACGGCGCGGGCGGAGAAACGAAACGCCTGCTCCGGCGGCAGGAAATCCTGCGCGAGCAGCGTCCCCGGCAGGCCGGCAAACCCCAGCCACAGCAGGCAGGCCAGCACCCGCCCGAAGCGGGAGCCGAGAGCGGCAATGAAGCGGAACATGGACATCAGTCTCGTACTTCTTGCCTGACCCAATCCAGGTAGGCCGGCAATCCTTCGGTTATCGGCACGGCGATGATTTCGGGCACCTCGTACGGATGCAGCCGGGCAATCGCCTCCTGCACGGCCGGCAGGCGGGCGGCCGTGGTCTTGATGAAAAGCGGAACCTCGTCGGCGGACTCCACGTTTCCCTCCCATCGATAGATGGACCACACCGGTGCGCCGACGTTCACGCAGGCCGCCAGCCGCTCTTGCACCAGATGCGAGGCAATGCGCCGGGCCGCTTCCGCGTCCGGCGCATTGCTCAAGACGAGCACGGCGTCGTCGGCACGATGCGAGTGCGCCATCATAATCTCCTCGATCTCTCCATTTCCCGGGTCAACGCAACAAGCGCCGCCGCATCAGGGCGGTTGCCAGCCAAGTCGCGGCCACGGCCGTGGCCGCCAGGTGCAACACCTGCGGCCAGACCTGCTCGGGCACGCGTCCCAGCACCAAGGGCCTGACCAGCTCCACGGCCGACGCCAAGGGCAACAGGCGCACAACGTGCACAAGCCCGTCAGGCAACTGCGATACCGGGAAGAATACGCCGGACAGGAAGACCATAGGGGTCACACCAAGCGTGAAGTAATACAGGAAAAAGTCGAAGCTTTTCGCCAGCGCGGACATCACTAGCGCCAGGGCGGCAAAGGAGAGCCCGATGAGCGCGACGACGAGCGGAACCCAGGCCAAGGTCGGCGCGCGCGAGATGTCGAGCGCGATCACGACCAGCAGGATGGCGATGCCGCTCTTCATGCTCTTGGCTGCTGCCCAGAGGACTTCGGCCAGCACGACATCGTCGAGCGAAAGCGGCGTATTGAGCATCGCGTCCCAGGAACGCTGGATATGCAGCCGGGAGAAGGTGCTGTAGGTCGCCTCGAACGTCGCGGCATAGAGCGAGCCCATGCAAATGGACCCGGCAGCCAGGAAAGTGACATACGGAACGCCCTCGACCCCGGGCAGGAGGCTGCCCAGTCCATAGCCCAGCGCAAGCAGCATTACCATGGGATCCATGACGTCACCGAGAATGGTGGTCAGGGCGGTCTTGCGCCATACCAGGAAATTGCGCCGAAGCACCGGGATGCACCCCATGCCCGGCCGCGGCAACGCCCACATGCCGCGCCCTGCCGCGGCCCGACTGTTCTCCCGCACGGTCACGCTCCTTCGCGCAGGTCGCGGCCGGCGATGCGCAAGAACAAATCCTCCAGGTTCGCCGGCCGGTGCAGGTAACGCAACCTGCCCCCTTGCCGCAGCGAGTCCAGGACGGGAGCCGGGTCGGAGGTGTAGCAGTAAATGGTTGCGCCGCTGACCTCCACCCTCCCCGGCAAGCCTGCCCGGTGGCGCTCGAGCCAGCCCAACGCATCTTCGCCGTAGACCTCCACCACCTCCGGCTCGAGATGGCGCGCGATCAGCTCCTGCGGGGCGCCTTCGGCGATCATGCGGCCATGGTCGATGACGCCCAGGCGATCGCACAGGCGCTCGGCTTCATCCATGAAATGCGTGGTCAACAGAATCGTCTTGCCTTGCGCCAACAAGGCCTTCAGGCGCTCCCAGATCAGGTGGCGCGCCTGGGGGTCGAGCCCCGTGGTGGGCTCGTCCATCACGATCAATTCAGGATCGTTGACCAGCGCACGCGCCAGCGTCAGCCGCCGCTTCATGCCCCCGGACAATTCATTGATGCGCGCCTTGCGCTTGGAAGCCAGCGACGCGAAATCGAGCAAGCCCGGAATACGGCGACGGATTTCAGCATCGCGCAAGCCGAAATAACGCCCGAACACGAGCAGATTCTCTTCGACGGTGAAGTCGGGATCGAGGCTATCGATCTGCGGCACCACGCCGACCCGCGCCCGGGCGCGGCGGGCCTGCCCCGGCATGTCGTATCCGAGCAGCCGGATGACGCCACCGTCGATAGGCGTCAAGCCCAGTACGGCGCGCAGCGTGGTCGTTTTCCCGGCACCGTTGGGGCCGAGCAAACCGTAACACTCGCCGCGCGCGATCTGGAAGGACAAGCCGCCTACGATCACGCGGTCGCCATACCGCTTCTCGAGCCCTTCGACCCGTAAAGCGGTTTCGGCATCAGGGGCCGGAGAGATTGCCCGGACTTGCAACGCGGGGGTGCTCATGCAGGAATAGTACCCTGTCGAGCCGTACCCCGTTCCGATCGCGTGCCCCGGCCACCGCGAGGCAACATTGTAAAAATGAGTTGCTTCTTGGCCGGATAAGTAACATAATGTTACTTATGTACTTCGAGGTCTCGCGATGGGCAGCACTCCTACCCTGGAAACCTACGAGGCGTTGATCGAGCGGTGCTACGAAAGCGTGCTCGACGCATCCCGCTGGTCCGGCCTCCTGGCAAGCCTGGTCGCGGCGAGCGGTCGGCAGTGCGGAGCCATGGCCGTCGGCAACCCTGGCCGGGCGCAAGCCACCGTCATGGCGTCCGTCGAATGCGATCCCGCCGCCGTTCAAGCCTACAACGACCGCTACGGCAAGATCGATCCCGTCCGCCCCTGGATCGCCTCCCACGAGGCAGGACAGTGGTGCCACGACAAGCGCGACCTCGGCAACGAGGTCGTGGCCAACCACCCCTACTACCGGGAATTCCAGCTCGCCTACGGCTTCGACGACCGCGCCTCCATCCAATTGAGCACTGAAGGCACGCCGGTCTACCTTGCGCTGCTCACGGCCATAGGCGTCCAGCCGGAAACGGTGCACGACGAACTGCTCGTCCGCATCGCGCCCCACTTGAAGCGCGCGGGGCGGATGTTCCAAGCCATGGCTCCCCTGCGCGAGAGCCTGGCCCAGCGGAACCGCCTGCTCGACAGCCTCCCCACGCCGCTGTGGCTGCTCGACGAAGAACGGCGGGTGACGTACCGCAACGCCGCAGCAGAACGCTACAGCGCCCTAGCGGACGGCGCGCTGGTAGAACGCGCGGGGCGGCTCGAGCCCCGGCATGCCCCGATCGAACGCCTGGCCCAGGCCATCGCGGACGCCCTGGGCCGAACCGCGCCGGCGCGCGGAACGCGCATCGGCCCGTCGTCAGCCGGCGGTGCGGAAATACTCGTCTCCCCGCTGCCGGACGATCACCCCGGGAATCCGCTAGCGCGGCCGCTGGTCGCCGTCAGCGTCCTGGATGCCGCGCTGCAAGTGCAACGGGTGGCCGCACTGTTCCAGTTCAGCCGCGCCGAGTCACGGCTAGCCGCGCGATTGCAAGCAGGATGCAGCCTGGCCGAATATGCGCAAAGCCAAGGCGTCGCGTTGAGCACGGCCCGCACGCAGTTGCGCGCACTCTTTGCCAAGACCGGCACGCACCGGCAAGGGGAACTCGTCAGCCTGCTGCTCCGGCTGTCGGCGCACTGAGCGTGTGCCCGCTTACGATCCTTGCGGGATGAGGTAGCGGCGAAACCACCCGATGGTGCGTTCCCACGCGAGCTTCGCGGCCGCCTCGTCGTAGCGCGGGGTCGAATCGTTGTGGAACCCATGGTTCACGCCCGGGTAAATGTATGCCTCGTAAATCTTGCCCGAGGCTTTGAGTGCCGCCTCGTACGCCGGCCATCCTTCGTTGATGCCCTTGTCCAATTCGGCATAGTGGAGCAGGAGCGGCGCGCGTATGCGGGACACGTCTTCCGGCCGGGGCTGACGGCCGTAGAACGGCACCGCGGCCGCTAATTCCGGGTACGCCACGGCCGCCGCGTTGGCCACGCCGCCGCCATAACAAAATCCCGTGATGCCGACCTTCCCGGTCGTCAAATCGCCCCGCATCAAGAACTCGATGGCGGCGAAGAAATCATTCATGAGCTTGGCCGGGTCCACCCGGCTCTGCAGCTCGCGGCCCTTGTCGTCATTACCTGGATAACCACCCACCGAACTCAGGCCGTCGGGCGCCAGGGCCAGGAACCCGGCCTTGGCGACCCGGCGTGCGACGTCCTCGATATAGGGATTCAATCCGCGGTTCTCGTGCACGACCACCACGCCCGGCACTGTGCCGGCGATCCTCGCCGGACGCACCAGGTAGCCGCGCACCGAGCCATGCCCCTTGGGCGAAGGATAGGTGATGTATTCGGCGACGATGTCCGGGTCGGTGAAAGATACCTGCTGGGCCAGCGCATAGTCCGGGCTCAGCGCAGCGAGTAGTCCGCCTGCGGTGAGCCCACCCACCGCAAATACGCTGGCCCTATCGAGGAACTCCCGCCGGGATATGCGGCCATGGACGTAATAGTCGTAGAGCTCGAGCAAGGCGGGGTCGAAATCTTCGGCGGCAAGACGGGCCATGGCGGCTCCTTTCCGTGGGCATCGTCGGCTTTGCGCATCACCATACACGGGAAACTCCACGCAAGGTATTGCGGGAAGCGCGCACCGGCTTCCGATGCAATGCGTCAATTTCTGTGGCCGAAAACTCCAAAAAATACCGTTGTCCGGCCAGTCGATACGCAGGAGACTGCACAAACTATAACTACTCGGAGACAACCCATGAAGATGGCCGCCATTTCCCGCGCCCTGGCATTGACCGCAGGAATTCTTCCGCTCCTTCCGGGTGTCGCGCAAGCCCAGAGCGACTGGCCGAGCAAACCCGTTCGCATCATTGCCTCGTTCGCCCCCGGAGGTAGCTCGGACCTGGTCGCGCGCCAGGTCGCCCAACACCTGACCAACCGCTACGGGCAGCAATTCATCGTCGAGAACCGGGCTGGCGCCGGCGGCAATATCGGCGTGGACTTCGTGGCCAAGTCCGCGCCAGACGGCTACACCCTCGGACTGGCGACCTCGGGACCGCTGGCCAACAACAAGTCTCTGTACAACCCCATGCCGTTCGACCCGGAAAAAGACCTGACGCCGATCGCGCTGGTGGGAGAAATCCCCCTGATGATCGCCGTCAACCCGTCGGTCAAGGCGAATACCCTCGCGGAGCTCATCGCCCTGAGCAAGTCCTCGCCGCAGCCACTGAGCATCGGCAACCCCGGCAACGGTACCATCGGACACCTGGCCGTCGAGTACCTACGCATCAATAACGGCGCCCAATTCCAATCCATTCCGTACAAAGGCGACGCGCCGGCCATGGCGGGCGCGCTGAGCGGTTCGGTGGCGGGCGTCTCTGCACCGGTGACCTCGCTCACGCCCCAGGTCCAGGCCGGCAAGCTCAGGGCCTTGGCCGTGACCGCCGCGAACCGGTTCTCCGGCCTGCCGGAGCTAGTCACCGCCAACGAGCAGGGCGTTCCGCTCGAAGCTACCGTCTGGAGCGCCCTGATCGGCCCGGCCGGCCTTCCCGGGCACGTCGTCAAGTCGCTGAACGAGGAAATCAACAAATACACCAACTCGTCCGAGGGCAAGGCCAAGTTGGCTTCGCTGGGCATGTCGGCGCTTTCCGGCACGCCTGCGCAGCTGCAGCAAAAGATGGCATCCGAAGCAGCGAAATGGAAACGCATCGTCGAGGCGGCCAAGATCTCGGTCGAGTAGCGCATGCCGGCCGGCCCTGAGGGGCCGGCCGCGCCAACCAGGCGGTGCAACCGCGCGCCGCCATCGACAGTAGGAGCAAGATGGAAAACCGGAAGTTCTACATCGACGGTGCCTGGGTCGATCCCATCGCGCCCTCCGCCCTGGACGTCGTCAATCCCGCCACCGAAGAGCCGTTTGCACAGATCAGCCTAGGCTCCAAGGCGGACGTGGATCGCGCAGTCGCGGCAGCCAAGCGTGCCTTTGCGAGCTATTCGGAAACCCGCGTCGAGGAACGGCTCGGATGGCTGCGGAAGATCATCGAAGGATTCCGCGCGCGCCTGCCCGACCTGGCCAGGATGATGACCCTGGAGATGGGCGCGCCCATCACCTTCGCGACGGAAAGACAGGCTACCGTAGCGCTGTTTCATTTCGAGGAAGCCGCACGCGTGCTGGCGGAATATCCGTTCGAAGTGCGCATGGGCAACGGCATCGTGCGCCGCGAGCCGATAGGCGTGTGCGGTCTCATCACGCCGTGGAACTGGCCGCTGAACCAAGTGGCCTCCAAGGTGGCGCCCGCGCTCGCGACCGGCTGCACCGTCGTCCTCAAGCCGAGCGAGATCGCGCCGCTGAGCGCCATGATGATCGCCGAGATCATCCACGAGGCCGGCCTGCCCGCGGGGGTCTTCAACCTCGTCAACGGTGACGGGCCAACCGTGGGAGAAGCGATCGCCTCCCATCCCGACGTCGACTTCGTCTCGTTCACCGGGTCCACTGCGGCCGGCATCAGGGTAGCCAAGCTCGCCGCCGATACCGTCAAGCGCGTCGCACAGGAACTGGGCGGCAAGTCCGCGAACATCATCCTGGACGACGCCGACCTGCGTGCTGCCGTCATCGCCGGGGTACACGCCTGCAACACGAATGGCGGACAAAACTGCCAATCGCCCACCCGCATGCTCGTCCCTCGGGCCAAGCGTCAGGCGGCGTTCGATGCGGCGCGCGAAGCCATCGCAGCCACGCGCCTCGGCGACCCGCTCGATCAGGCCACCACCATGGGGCCCTTGGTGAGCAAGGCGCAGTACGACAGAGTGCAGGCCCTCATCCAGTCAGGCATCGACGAAGGGGCCACGCTGGTTGCCGGAGGTACTGGGAAGCCCGAAGGCTTTGCGCGCGGCTATTACGTCCGTCCGACCGTCTTCGGGGACGTCACCTCCCGGATGCGCATCGCGCAGGAAGAAATCTTCGGTCCGGTCCTCTCGATCATGAGTTACGACACAGAGGAAGAGGCCATCGCCATCGCCAACGACACGCCCTTTGGGTTGGCTGGCTTCGTGCAGTCCGGCGACCCCGCGCGGGCGCGGCGAGTCGCCAACCGCATCCGCGCCGGGCGCGTCTACATCAACGGCGCGCCGTTCGACCGCAGCCTGCCTTTCGGCGGCTACAAGCAATCCGGGAACGGGCGAGAGTTCGGCGTGTTCGGATTCGAGGAATACCTCGAGGTCAAGGCCATACTGGGGGCCTCCGAGTAAGTTCGCCTCCAAGGCCGGGAGGCGTGCCGGTCGGCTTTCGGGCCACGGCGCGCCCGCGCGCGATAAAAAAATCCCCATCCGGCTCGCGCCGCATGGGGATTCGTATCCACCAACCATAGTCCGGACGGGCCGCAGCGCCGTCCGGCCGGGCTTTCCGCGACGGTGCTTTTCCAGGGCACCCGCGTCAGCGGAATACCCCATCCGGCACCGGCGCGCAGTCTCGGTGATTACTCGGCCTTTTCTTCCGCCTCAGCGGGGGCCGCGCGGTCGACCAGCTCCATGTAGGCCATGGGAGCATTGTCGCCCTGGCGGAAACCCATCTTCAGGATACGGGTGTAGCCACCATTGCGCTCCTTGAAGCGGGGCCCGATGTCGGCGAACAGCTTGACCACCACGTCGCGATCGCGCAGGCGCGCAAACGCCAGGCGCTTGTTGGCCAGCGTGGGTTCCTTGCCCAGGGTGATCAGCGGCTCGACGATGCGACGCAGTTCCTTGGCCTTGGGCAGGGTGGTCTTAATGGCTTCGTGCGTCAGCAGCGCGACGGCCATGTTGCGGAACATGGCCAGGCGGTGGCTGCTGGTGCGGTTGAGTTTACGAAGACCGTGACGGTGACGCATGATGACTTCCTTTATGAATCTAATTGCGGCAATGCCGCAGGGTTTCCAGCTCTTCTATCGGCGAAATGCCGCGGGCCGGTGGGGAAAAGTTTTCTTCAGGTACTACGTTTGGTCGGGCCTCAGGGCCTTTCCAGGCCCAGGGGCCCGTTACTACCTTTTTGGCTCCGGCCGGCCCTTTCGGGCCTTAACTTGGGCTCACGCCCAAGTTAGCCTGCGCCGAAACTGGCCCTACTGGACCACGCCCAGCGTGCCGAGCGAGTTTTGGCTCCGGCCGGCCCTTTCGGGCCTTAACTTGGGCTCACGCCCAAGTTAGCCTACGCCGAAACTGGCCCTACTGGACCACGCCCAGCGTGCCGGGCGAGTTTTGGCTCCGGCCGGCCCTTCGGGCCTTAACTTGGGCTCACGCCCAAGTTA
>NZ_CALFCW010000044.1:0-27823 GCF_937950555.1 uncultured Pigmentiphaga sp.
CACCAGGCGCTTGGAATGAAGACGCCGGCTGAGGCATTTGCATTAGCCGCTTAACCTGAGCAGGTTCTGCTGGGTCAATACACAGGCGGTTTGATGCGAAGCACGACAGCCCGGCCCGCAGCCAAAGGCGAAGGGACACGCCCATGTACTACGAAGGCATGGATGCCGTCGAGAAAAGGTGAACTTCTGGAGTCAACCAGCCGGATATGACCTCACGACTTGCCGTAGGCAGCCAGGCAACATAGTGCGCCCAGAAAATGCCGATAACTTAAGCTAAGCGGGGACACCACCCAACGTGCGTTGGGCGGGCCAGCAGTTCATCGTATGCAGCCCAATACAAAGCTCGACACCCTCGCATTTTCAGACAATGACAGGTAGTCGTGATCTCAACAGACGACGAATGCGGGGATCTGCTTTTATCCTCAGATCCACCCCAAAATATGCGCTGCGGCGCCTAGTGCTGCCAGAACACAGGCAGAGAATCCGCTCATTGCATAGCTCAAGCGTTGGATTCGTGCATTGAGTTGTCGTTGGGAGTCAACAAGATCAGAATCCTGAGCTTCTTGCTTCCTGGACAAACCAGAAATATCCGCCGCCACAGACTCAAGTTTCCCAAGCAAATCCGCTTCGGCTTTCTGACGGACGGCTTCCAGTTCATCCACCTGCTTACGCACAGTGCCCTGAAAGGACACGCTGTTCTCGAGCGCCTGTTGCGTAGCCTGCGACAACTTCGCTATTTGCCCAGACAGCACATCCATTTGCGCGGATAGTTCGCCGCATATCTCTTCCACATGCTGGGTGCGTTCGGCAAAAGCCGATAGCATTCCTTCTTTCGTGGACTTGACCTCGGTAGCGATATCGATCAGCTTCTGCGCACCTTCCTCGGTGAGCCCTTTCAGCTCGAAATACTCATGGACCAGGTTCTCGAGCTTCAACGACTGGTCAGCCAACGCTGCGTGTTGCTTCTGCAACTCATCGGCGTGGCGCGCAATACCATCCGCCTGCTCTTTCAGCCTGCCTTGCTGACTGTTCAGCTGACCCTGCTGCTCAACAAGACGCTTGGACTGCAGGATACTGAGCAACATCAGCTGTCCAATGGTTTTGGAAAACTCCGCCTGCACCTCGGCGGAGTCCAGCTGTGCATCGCGTAACTTGTCGTTGTGCCACCAACGCACCAGCCTATTTTCCTTTTCGTAATCCGACCTGAACTTCTTCAGGTCATCAAGCTTCCGGTATTGCTCGCTGAAATTGCGATATATATTTGCAAGATCTAGCTGTTCAATAGCTTCCTGACTGACATCAATCGTTGCCAGCTCGTTAAGCACCTCGGGCATCACGTTTCCTTCTATTCGTCTACTTATAGGGAATTCAGCACAGCGGCAAGTCGTTGTCTGCGTTCGATTTGCGTCTCGATAACTGCAACGGCATTGCCGTGTGACTGTACCGAGGCTTCCGCCGCAATGACGGCCGTTTCCATCTGAAACGATATGACTGAAAAGCTCTGCTGGAGTTGACGGTACCCTGCGGCGCAATCGTCATACAAGCGTGAGTTTTCGAACTGCAGGCCCAACCACGTTTCCAGTCGTCCGACAACGGCCGCCTGAGCGTCCAACTGCGTCTCGTGCGCTGCTAGCAATTCGCTCCCTGTGGTGCTCAGCCAATCAAACATGCGGTCGATACCATACACAATCAGAGCGCCCGCAATACCTGTCATGATTGCCGTAAGCCCCGTTGCCAATACGTCTGCGATCGGCGCCAGGAAAGGGAGCCCCATTATGAACCCCTTGACGGACTCTTCCAGCAACATGCCCAGCCCCGTTGCCACTACTGCGGCAATAATCTTGGTCACCTCACGCGTGATCTCGAGTGCGGACAGGCCTGCAGGCGGATTTACCAACAACTTGATGGCCCGCCACAGGCTTTGCATGCTCTCGCGAATGATTGCGACGACCTTCCTGGATGTTGTGATCAGAGTATTGATCAGGAACGTAAGCAGATTGCTGATAAATCCTTGCACGCCGCCTTGGATGGCGGCCTCGAGTGCGGTTTTGAGTTTGTTGATTACGCGGTTCATCACGCGCTTCAGGCTTTCCACCAAGCGATCTATCAGGTTCTTTTCATCTTGACGATCCTGCAGCTGCATCTTGATTTCGGCGAAGCTTCCATTGACGAACTCGTGCAGCACCACCCCTAAAGCCTGACGCAGCGCGTTCCTACCAGCTTCCTTTGCGCCGGAGGAGACAAGTTCGCCCGCCAATCTCTTGTTTTTTTCCCCTTGTATGTAGCGTCTTGCCTGCCTGTCAATTTTCTTGATTCTTTTTATGTCTTCGGAAGTCAGCTTATGTGTTTCCACGAACTCCGGATCGGCCAAACACTCACTCCAGGTCCTGTCTTTTTTTGACTTGTTTAATGACTCCTCAATAAAGGCCATATTTTTCTCGTGATTCAAGATTCTTTTTCGTTCTTCTTCCGAGAATCGCAAATGCAGCCCTCTGTCCCCATGCGCTTCCTTCAATGACACCGTGTGGTCGCCGTTGATTTTCCCCTTCGTCATGGGCCGCTCGGTTGCCGCACTGGGCACATCCTTCCCTGAGTCCAGGTCTGTATTGATGTTTTTGTGTGTCTCCCCTCGAGATTTCTTGTCATCCCAGTGCTTCTGCCGCATCTCTTGACTGTATTCCTCGCCCGCGAGCGCATAGTTTTCTGCATGCGCCTCGTCCGGAAATATCGATTTATCGGCGTTATGCACGGTGGCAACATTACCCCCGTCCTTATCATCAAACATCGCTGGTGTCAGGCCGAAGGGACCGATGATCTGGCGCAATACTTCTTGCTGACAGCTATCCATCAGCTGTTGCAAGCGTTCGTCTCTGAGCTCAGATTCGCGCTTAAGCGAATTACCGGGTGAAGTGGGGGTTCTAATGTCATTCATGGAGGTGCCAGTTTTGTCATTGTGGTTGATAGCAGTGTCCACACAAAAGAACTTAGGACGGCTACATTGTAAGTAAAAACAACAGAAAGATGCCCTATCAGTGAGGTGACTCGTCAACGAAGGGGAGCTGGTGCTCATAAAAATCGGGAAGCGTTCCAGCGGCATCACTGCGGCGAGTGTCCATGCGCTGATTGAACGAAACAGCGCTGCATTCGGCCACGACTTGGGCCTTGAACGCCTTGGAATAGCTTCGCCGGTGGCGGATGACGCTTATTTCTGTCCCTGACATGGTGTCCACCTAAAAGAGGTGGACGCTAGTCGACGACGAAACTCGAAAAAAGATGGGTTTGCCGGGTGCTTACTGGCCTATGGCCGCAGGTTCCGGTGCTTGAACATCGTCGATGACTACACGCGCGAGTGTCTTGCCATCGAGGTCGATACCTCACTGCCGGGATTACGGGTAGCGCAGGTGCTGCAACGGCTCGCGGAACTGCGTGGGCTGCCCAAATCCATCACCGTGGACAACGGCCCAGAGTTTGCTGGCAGGGCCTTGGATGCTTGGGCCTATCAGGTCGGCGTGAAGCTGTCGTTCATCAGACCAGGCAAGCCCGTGGAGAATGCGTACATCGAGAGCTTCAACGGAAAATTCCGCGATGAATGCCTGAATGAGCATTGGTTCATGTCGCTGCGCCAAGCCAAATCCTTGATCGAAGACTGGCGCGTCGAGTACAACACCGAACGCCCGCATAGCGCGCTGGGATACTTAACGCCGGAGCAGTTTGCTCAGGCGCATCGGCAACAACGGTTTTTAACCCTGGACTCTATGTCGGTGCCGTACTAAGTCTGGGGGCAGGTCAAAAACGCTTCATTTGCACGCTGACCTCAAGAAAAAGAGGAGTGTGGGGAGGCGGTAACACTAAATGGCGCATATCACCTCAACTAGCTCGCGGTTAAAGGTACCGGGCTTAGTAGGTAACAGCGGTACCGTCGGAATTGACGAGTAGTCCCCCACTACTCCTCCCCGGGAAGAAACCACTTCGCCTATGCCGAACCATCCTGAGTAGCTTTTTTCAGCTAAGTGCAGCATGCCCTTATCCTCACAGCCGACCAGGACCATCGCGATAACGGAGCTGTATTCTTTGAATCCTTCGTTGACGCTGAATGCTCTAGGGCTGAGGTAGTCATGCAGGATAGGGATCATGCGCCGGTTATTTGGGAACAGCAGGAGCCGAGAGGTGTCGACGTAGTGTGAGCTACCTGGATAGTCCTTTGCCATCCGCCATTGGCACTTCAGAAGCATATTTTCGAGGTAGGGGATTTGAGCGTGTGGGCTGTCCGGATCCTCCACTTCCCGGAAAGCCTCTGCTATTTCAGAAAGGCTGGCTCCCCTGAAATTAGGTAAATGCTGCTGCACCGCCTCGTAGAGGGTGGTGCAGTTCGAGGCGATGGTATGGGTGTTTTCGGGTGTGCGATGGGTTATCCAGGCGAGCAAGACCATCGCTAAAGCCACTACGCAAAGGGCTGCAAGGGGCTTCACCGGAATGCGCCGGGTGCTCGTACTTGAGACGGAAAAAGTAGAATGGTGATCTGGCGTGAACTTTGGCGAAGCAAGCAGAAACTCCAGCTTGCCAAGACAAAAAGACAGGCCAAAAAAGAAGAGCCACAAGATACCAGTGAAGCCAGCATTGACGCCAACTTGGACCAGCGCCTTACTAGGAGCCTCTAGTTGCGTGTTGCCCACTATAAGCGCGTACCCCAAGAACGCCAGTGCTCCCAGCGCGTAGATTCCCGCCGCATACGCGAGGAAATTGCAGATCCGCCGACAGGTTCTGATTATTTTCAACATGGCTACTGACGCTGTCCTCGACCTCACCATAGTCTTAGCATATATTACATGATGTAAATCTGCCAGAAGTCGCAACGCTATGCAGCCATGGCCAGCCGTTTGTTCGGGGGTGAATGTGCCCCGCGTCGCATCCGGCGCTAGGAACCGCCTAAAGGCGGTTTTCTTTGGTAGTACGGCTCTCGGTCGCCCCATCCATGCAGTGACCAACCACAACCCTTCAGCCCGAAACCCGCATAAAACCTGGCCTTACCCTCGCGACCGCTCGCGAGCCCGGTAGAGAAAAACCGAGAACAGAGAGGCGGGAGAGGGCGAAAACGGGGCTGAGAACCCACCCACCGCTCGCGAGACGAAACCGCAACCCCCCGCCAACACAGGCGTTCCAGGCAAAAAAAATCCCAACCGATAAGGGTTGGGATTTGGTAACTTGGTGGCCTGGGGCGGAATCGAACCACCGACACGCGGATTTTCAATCCGCTGCTCTACCAACTGAGCTACCAGGCCCACGTTACAACGAGCGCTGCAACGAAGAACTTCACGGGTTTGCGTAAAGCATGTCCCGTAAAGAACGCGGATTATTACATATTTTTCCCCGTCTTGGCAAAGCCCACGGGCGAGCAGGCATCCGGACGGGCGTCGCCCCCGGGGCGCCCCACCCCTGGCCGACCCCTTATAATGTCGAGTGGTCCTTCTCATCCAGGGCTTTTTCCCCGCCCATGTCCGTCGACGTCCTTACTTTCGGCCTGAACCACGTTTCCGCCCCGGTCTCGGTGCGGGAGCGGGTATCGTTGCCGCTGGAGCTGGTACGCCCAGCCTTGGCGGGGCTGCGGTCGGCGTTCGGCGGGGCGGTACGCGAAGCCGCCATTCTTTCCACCTGTAATCGCACCGAGATCTACTGTGCGGCCGAACCGGGCGTGGCCGAGCATTTGCCGGCCTGGCTGGCCGAGTACCGCCAGTTCGACAGCCAGGCGCTCCAGCCGCATTTGTACAAGCACATGCATCACGATGCGGTGCGGCATGCGTTCCGCGTGGCGAGCGGGTTGGATTCGATGGTGCTGGGCGAACCGCAAATCCTGGGGCAAATGAAGGACGCCGTGCGTGCCGCCGAAGAGGCGGGCGCGATGGGCACGCTGCTGCATCAATTGTTCCAGCGCACGTTCGCGGTGGCCAAGGAGGTCCGGTCGCAGACGGCCATCGGCGCGCAATCGGTGTCGATGGCGGCCGCCGCCACCCGGTTGGCCGAGCGGGTGTTCGGCGACCTTTCCCAGGTCAACGTGCTGTTCATCGGCGCCGGCGAGATGATCGAGCTCTGTGCCACCCACCTGGCAGCGCGCCATCCCAAGAAGATGGCGGTGGCCAATCGCACGGTGGAGCGGGCCGAGGCCTTGGCATCGAAGTTTTCCGCCGGCGCGATGCGCTTGTCGGAGCTGCCGGAGAAACTGGCAGATTTCGACGTGGTGGTTTCCAGCACCGCCAGCTCCCTGCCCATTCTGGGCCTGGGCATGGTAGAGCGCGCCACCAAGGTGCGCCGTCGCCGCCCGATGGTGATGATCGACCTCGCCGTGCCGCGTGACATCGAGCCGGAAGTCGGGCGCCTGAACGACGTGTACCTGTATTCGGTCGACGATCTCTCCCACCTGGTCCAGAACGCGTCGGACGCCCGCAAGGCGGCGGTGGTGCAGGCCGAGGCCATCATCGAAACGCGGGTGCAGAACTTCATGCACTGGCTGGAGACGCGCTCCATCGTGCCGGTGATCCGCGATCTTCATCACGCCGCAGACGCCATGCGCCAGGCCGAGCTCGAGCGTGCGCGCAAGGCGCTCGCCCGGGGCGAGGCGCCGGAGCAAGTCCTGGAACAATTGGCGCACGGGCTGACGCAGAAGTACCTGCATGGCCCGCTGCACGCCCTCAACCATAGCGAAGGCGCCGACAGGCAACAGTTGCTGGCCTGGCTGCCGCGCCTGTTTGCGTCGCGAAAAAGTTGAACGCACCCCCTACGCGCGTCGCGCGCCCGTCTGAAGGTGCGGCATTCGGGGGCCGGCCGGGCCGCGAATGTCCCGCGCCCCGTCGAGCCGATGCGCGCGCCTCGCGGTGGGTGGTGCCCTGGAATATCTGACATGAAAGCATCGATGCGAGCCCGGCTCGAGCAATTGACTCGACGCCTCGCCGAACTGGACGCGTTGCTCGCGGACCCCGACACCGCGAGCGATATGGACACCTTCCGCAAGCTTTCGCGGGAGCGGGCGGAAATCGAGCCCGTGGCCAACGGTTTCAGGCAGTATGAGGGAACGGAAGCGGACATCCAGGCCGCCCTCGAGATGCTGGACGATCCCGACATGAAGGCAATGGCGGAGGAAGAGCTGCGCGCCGGCAGGGCCCGGCTCGACGAACTCGAAAGCCAGCTGCGGATCCTGCTGCTGCCGCGGGACCCCGATGACAACCGCAGCCTCTTCCTCGAAATCCGCGCCGGCACCGGCGGGGACGAGAGCGCGCTGTTCGCCGGCGACCTGCTGCGCATGTATACGCGCTATGCGGAGCGCAACCGCTGGCAGGTGGAAATCATGTCGATGAGCGAATCCGAGCTCGGCGGATACAAGGAAGTCATTGCGCGCATCGCGGGCGATGGCGCCTACGGGAAGCTGAAGTTCGAGTCGGGAGGCCACCGCGTCCAACGGGTGCCGGCGACGGAAACGCAGGGACGCATCCATACGTCGGCCTGCACGGTAGCCATCATGCCCGAAGCCGATGAGATCGGCGAGGTCGAAATCAATCCTGCCGATTTGCGCATCGACACGTTCCGCGCCAGCGGAGCAGGCGGCCAGCACATCAACAAGACGGATTCGGCCGTCCGCATTACCCATCTTCCCACGGGGATCGTAGTCGAATGCCAGGACGACCGGTCGCAGCACCGCAATCGCGACAAGGCGATGAAAGTGCTCGCCGCCCGCATCAAAGACAAGGAGCAGCGCGAACGGCAGGCGAAGGAAGCCGCCCACCGCAAGAGCCTCGTCGGATCCGGGGACCGTTCCGAGCGCATCCGCACCTACAACTTTCCGCAGGGGCGGGTGACCGACCACCGCATCAACCTGACCCTGTACAAGCTGCAGAACGTTCTGGACGGCGACCTGGATGAATTGATTTCGGCCTTGACCTCGGAACACCAGGCCGAGCTCCTGGCGGCCCTGGGCGACGACTGAACGGCATGGCTGCCTACGCGCGTGACCTAATTGCGGGCTGCGGGCTGCCGCTGCTCGAGGCCCGGATGCTGCTCGAGCGCGCCCTCGGCGTCAATCGCGCGTGGCTCATCGCCCACGACGACGAAACGCTGCCCGAAGCGGGCGTAGCCCGCTTCGAAGATTGGGCGGCGCGTCGCCGCGACGGCGAACCCATGGCCTACCTGCTTGGCGAGCGGGAGTTCATGGGTCACCTCTTCCACGTCTCGCCCGCGGTGCTGATTCCCCGCCCCGAGACGGAACTGCTGGTGGAAACAGCGCTGGCGCACGTGCGGGAGATTCCCTCGCCCCGCCTGTTGGACCTCGGCACGGGCAGCGGCGCCATCGCCGTTTCGTTGGCCCTGGCGCGGCCCGACGCCCAGGTCGACGCGACCGACTTGAGTCCGGAAGCGCTGGCCGTCGCCGCCGGCAACGCCCGCCGGCTCGGCGCCCGCGTCGCCCTGCTCGAAGGCAGTTGGTACGAAGCCTTGAACGAGAGCGCCGCCGCGCCCATCTACGACGTCATCGTGTCCAATCCGCCGTACATAGCGGCCGGCGACCCACACCTGTCGCAAGGCGACCTGCGCCACGAGCCGGACATGGCGCTGACCGATCACGCCGACGGGCTCCAGGCCCTGCGCGACATCGCCCGCGGTGCCCCGGCCTGGCTGAAGCCCGGCGGCGCGCTGTGGATGGAGCACGGCTGGGACCAGGCAGGCCAGGTCCGCGACTTGCTGCGGGCTGCGGGCTTCCGACATGTCGAGAGCCGGCGCGACCTGGCCGGCATCGAGCGGATCTCCGGCGGCTCCCTATAATCGAGATATCAACGTTTACCCCGTACGAGGATCGCTATGAGCGACGTGCAAGATTTCATCCGGCGGACCGTCACCGAGAACCCCGTCGTCCTGTTCATGAAGGGCACGGCCCAGTTCCCGCAATGCGGCTTTTCCGGTCGCGCCATCCAGTTATTGAAGGCCAACGGCGTGCGCCGCGTCACCACCGTCAACGTGCTGGAAGACGACGAGGTGCGGCAAGGCATCAAGGAATATTCGAACTGGCCGACCATTCCCCAGCTCTACATCAAGGGCGAGTTCATCGGCGGCTCGGACATCATGTCCGAACTGCACGAGACCGGCGAACTCAAGCAGTTGCTGGCCGACGCCGGCGCGCTGTCCTGAGGCCCCCCGGCCCCCCGCATGAAGATTTACCTTGCCGGGCCGGACGTCTTCCGGCCCGACGCGCGGGCGCACGGCGAGCGGCTCAAGGCGCTCTGCGCCCGCCATGGTTTCGAAGGCCTTTTCCCGCTCGACGCCTCGGTGCCACCGGCCGCCGGCGCCGAAGCTGCCCGGGCGATTTATCGCGCCAACATCACGCTGCTGCGCGAGGCGGACGTCGTGATGGCCAACCTGGCCCCCTTCCGCGGTCACGAGCCCGATTCGGGCACCGCTTTCGAAGTGGGCTATGCCGCCGCCTGCGGCAAACCGGTCTGGGCTTACCTAGAAGACGCCCGCCCGCTCGCCGAACGGCTCGCCACGCATCGGGGCCCGGACGGCGGGCCCTTGGACGACCGGGGCTACCGGGTCGAAGATTTCGGGCTCGCCCTGAACCTGATGCTGGCCTGCAGCGCCACCATCGTCCAGGGCGGCCCGGAAGCCTGCCTGCGCAGCATTGCCGCGGCCCGGCCGCCAGCCCCCTCACTTCCGGAGCTCCCATGAAATTTACGCGCAACGCACTACTGGGCTTGACGCTCGCCGCTGCCCTGCACGCCTCACCGGCGCTGGCGGCCGACGTCGAGACCGAGACGCAAGTCATCAAGACGCTGCTGAACGCCATTGAAGCGAAGAACTACCAGGAGTTCGTCGCCGCAGGCAGCGAAGATTTTGCCAAGCTGGACCGCTCGCAATTCGATGCGGTGGCCGCACAGCTCGCACCGCGCCTGCATGGCGGCTACCAAGTGCAGCGCCTGGGCGACTATCGTCAACAGGCGTACGAGCTCTCGTTGTGGAAGATCACCTTCGCAGACGGCGGCGATGACCTGCTCGGCACGCTGAACCTGCAGGACAACGGGAAGGTCGGGGGATTCGTCCTTCGCTGATCAGGCGTGCTTGGGTGCGGAGGCCGGCAGGCGACGCACCCAGAATGCATACACGGCCAGGGCGGACAGCGTACATGCCACCATGATGCCCGTGATGGCCCGCGCGCCATGGGCGTCGTAGAGGAAGGTCACCAGGGAGCCGGTAAACGCCCCCACGGCCATCATGACACAGCTCACGACGGCCGACGCCGCCCCAGCCACTTCGGGCAGGGGTTCCACCGCAGCGTGCGAGGCGTTCGGCGCGATCATGCCGAACGAGAAGGTGTTGACCATCAGCAGCGGCACCAGCGTCCAGGCCGACAAGCTGTCGGTAAACCCGAGGATGGCGATCAGCACGCTGGTCGAGCTCGACAACCCCAAGCCCGTCCACAACAGCTTGTGTGGCCGGATGCCTCGCGCGTTCAAGCGACCGTTGATGAGCGAAGCGGCCATGATGCCGAAGGCGGTCATCGCGAACACGATGCCGAAGGCCTGGGGGGACATGCCCAGCAGCTGCATCATCAAGAGCGGCGAACCGGTGATGTAGGCGAACTGGCAACCGAAGGTCAATGCATTGACCAGTGTGTTTCCGAGGCAGACGGGATTGCGCAAGACGCGGGCATAGGTGCGCGCCAGCCCGGCCAGCGTCGGCTGCTCGGCAATGGTCCCGGCGGGCCGGGTCTCCGACATGCCGAGGTAAACCAAGACGGTGCTGGCCACGCCCGCCAGGGCCATCGTCCCGTAGATCGAACGCCATCCCGCGAAATACATCACCCAACTGCCCAGCGTCGGGGCGATCATCGGCGCCACGATGCGCATGCTGGCGACGTACGACAACCGGGCGCGCGCCACCGGGCCGTGAAAGAGGTCCCGCACGATAGTCAGCGCCATCACCGAACCGGCTCCCGCTCCCACACCTTGGAGAATGCGGAATGCCAGGAGCGACTCAAGGTTGGGCGAGAGTGCGCAGGCAGCGCTTGCCAAGGAGTAAATCACACCGCCGAACAGCAAAATGGGACGCCGGCCGTAGCGGTCCGCCAGCGGGCCATAGGCCAGCGGCGCGATGGCAAAGCCCGCCAGGAACAGACTCAACGTCAAGGCAACGCTGGCGGGAGGCACTTCGAGGTCCCGACCGATGGCGGCAAGCGCCGGCAAACCCATGTCGGTCGATAGCGCCGGCAACGCGGACAACGCTGCGAGGAGAAAGACGAAGGCCGCGGAGTCGGGGTGTATACGCATAGGCAGCAGTTTACCGCGCCTGCACAACGGTAATCCCGCAAGACGGCTCAATTTTTTATGACGCCAAGCACCCTGCTGGTGCGATGCACAATGTTGGGCGCACAGCCTGGGGCGCAGCATCGGCACGGCACCGCCGGCCCGCCAACGCAGGTCGCGCCCAACCCCTTGCTCCATAAGGAAAAGCCGGCAACCGCGGGCGGCCTGGTACGCAATGGCACACCTATTGCTTTGAGATCACTGCCAGCCGAAGGCGGCCGGCATCATGAGCCTGGTCGATCCCATGGTGCGGGCCGGCGCCTGGGCGGCCGGATCGGACGCGCCCGAAAAGCCGGAAGTCAAGATCGGCTTCATTCCGCTTACCGACTGCGCCTCGGTCGTCATGGCGGCCGTGCTCGGCCTGGACAAGAAGTACGGCGTCAAGATCACACCCGTCAAAGAAGCTTCGTGGCCAGGCGTGCGGGACAAGCTCATCAACGGCGAGCCGGACTTCGCGCACGTGCTGTACGGCCTCATCTATGGCGTGCAGCTCGGCATAGGCGGGCCGCGCAAAGACATGGCGGTGCTGATGAGCCTGAACCAAAACGGCCAGGCCATCACGATTTCCAACAAACTCAAGGCCAAGGGCGTACGCGATGGCGAATCGCTCGCTAAGTTCATGAAAGCCGCCAAGGGCGAATACACCTTCGCCCAGACCTTTCCCACGGGCACCCATGCCATGTGGCTGTATTACTGGCTGGGGGCCTACGGCATCCACCCCATGCGCGACGCCAAGGTCATCACGGTACCGCCGCCCCAGATGGTGGCCAACATGCGGGTCGGGAACATGGACGGGTTCTGCGTGGGCGAACCATGGAACGCACGCGCCATCATGGACGAAATCGGCTTTACGGCGACCACCAGCCAGGCAATCTGGCCCGGCCATCCGGAAAAAGTGCTGGGCACGACCGCCGATTTCGCGCAGCGCTATCCCAATACCGCACGCGCCGCGCCGGCGCCGCGAGCCGCTGCTCGCGCGCGTGGACTGGCGCGCGCTCTGGGAAACCTTCCTCAAGGCAATAGCCGGACCGTGCTTCGGCTTCGCGCTCCTCATACTCGGCTGGCAATTGATCGCCAACGCCATTCCGGAGATTCCGTCGCCCGGGGCGACGGGTCAGGCAGCCCTCGAACTGTTTTCGGAGCCTTTCTACGACAACGGCCCGAACGACCGGGGCATAGGCTGGAACCTGCTCTCGTCCCTGCAGCGCGTGGCCATCGGCTTCGGGCTGGCGGCCCTGATCGGCATTCCCGCCGGCTTTGTCATCGGGCGCTTCGCGGCCGTCAACGCCGTGGCCTCGCCGCTCATCAGCCTGCTGCGCCCGGTCTCGCCCCTGGCCTGGCTGCCACTCGGGCTGTTGTTGTTCAAGTCGGCTAACCTGGCGGCGATCTGGGCCATCTTCATCTGCTCGATCTGGCCCATGATCATCAATACCGCGGTAGGCGTGACGCGCGTCCCGCAAATCCAGCCCGGCACGGACGTCGCGCTGTTCAACGGCATGCTCCACCACGTGATCTGGGAAGGATGGCTGGACCACACCCACATCGCGCAGCACACCGAAGGCTTCGAGGCGGTCAAACACATGGTGCGCGACATGACGCCGGCCGCGGCGGCCGCGCTATGCGGGATCTCCGAAAGCGACCTGTGCCAAGCTGCCGAGTGGTTCGCCCGCAGCCCTGCCGCACTCTCCCTCTATTGCATGAGCCTGAACCAGTCCAGCCACGGCACGGACAAGAACCTAGCGCTGATCAACCTGCACTTGGCCACGGGGCAGATCGGCCGCCCCGGCGCAGGCCCCTTCTCGCTCACCGGCCAGCCCAATGCCATGGGCGGCCGCGAAGTTGGCGGCATGGCAACCATGCTGGCCGCGCACCGAGACATCGACAATGACGCGCATCGCGCGGAAGTGGCCGCCTTCTGGAAAGTCGATGCGCTATCGGACCGCCCCGGCCTAGCCGCCGTGGACATGTTCGATGCCTTGGCCGAGGGCAAGGTCAAGGCTGTCTGGATCGCCTGCACCAACCCGGCGCATTCCCTCCCGCGCATCGAAGCCGTCCGCCAGGCGCTGCGGCAAGCTGAGCTTGTCGTCGTACAGGAAGCTTTTGCCGACACCGACACCGTCGCCTTCGCCGACGTACTGCTGCCTGCCGCAACCTGGGGGGAAAAGGAGGGAACCGTCACGAACTCAGAGCGCCGCATCTCGCGCGTGCGCGCGGCCGTGCCCCCGCCGGGGAACGCGCTGCCCGACTGGCGCATCGCGACGGAAATCGGACGGCGGCTGCAGCGCCTGGTCAAGCCCCAGGCACCCGACCTCTTTCCGTACGAGACACCGAGAGAGATCTTCGACGAACATCGGGCGCTGACGAAAGGCCGCGACCACGACATCGGCGGGCTGAGCTATGAGGTGCTGCAAGCCCTGGGCCCGCAGCAATGGCCCTTCCCCGAGCACAGCAAGCGAGGCCAGGCCCGGCGCTACACCGACGGTTGCTACGCAACGGAGTCGGGACGCGCCCGCTTCCAAGCCGTGACCTACCGGCCCGTGGCCTCGCCCACCACCGCACGACATCCGTTTCACCTGATAACGGGGCGGCTGCGCGACCAGTGGCACGGCATGAGCCGCACAGGGCGCATCGCCCAGGCGTTCGCGCATGCGCCGGAACCCAGCCTGGACATGCACCCCGACGATGCGCGGCGGCGCGGCCTCGCGGCCGGCGATCTGGTGCGGGTCGAGAGTCGCGACGGGACACTGGTCCTGCCGTTGAGACTGAGCGACGACCTCACCCCCGGCACTGTGTTCGCTGCGATGCATTGGAACGGCCAGTTCCTGGGCAGCGGCGGCATCAACGAAGTCTGCAACGCCGCGGTGGATCGGCGCTCGCTTCAGCCCGAGCTCAAGCATAGCGCGATACGCATCGAAAAGATGGCATTGAATTGGCGAGTGCGCGCCGCCGTGGAAGTCGACGGCCAGGCCGATGCCATCGATCGCCGGGCGACGCTGCAACCCATGCTGGCCGCCTGCGGCTTCGGCGCCCTTGGGCTGCGAGGCGATGCGCACCGCACGGTCCTGACCCTGAGTGCGGCGATGGCCGAGCCTGACCAAGCGTGGCTGCGAGCACTGGGCGAGGCGCTGGAAATGATTGCCGCGCCGGATGTCCTGGAATACCGGGATCGGCAAAGAGGCATCTACAAGAGTGTGCGTTGGCATGGAGACCGCCTGCGCGCCTTCCTACTCGCTGGCGAAGTCGGTCAGGCCGATGCCTTGCTGGAGCGCCTTGTGGCCGGCGTCCGCTGGGAAGGCTCGCGCTTGCGCGTATTCACTCCCGCCTCGTTGCCGGCAACGCGCGACCGCACGGTTTGCCAATGCACCGGAATCAAGGCATCGGCCATCGAAACCGCCATCGCCCAAGGCGCGGACGTCGCGGGCCTCAAGGCTGCACTAGGCTGCGGCACCGTGTGCGGCGCGTGCGTCCCGGAATTGACCCGCATGTGCAGCGAATCCCGGTTGCCGGCATGAATGAGACGGAGGTAGAGGCCATGAACCAAGGACGTGTCACGCTCATGGGCGCCGGCCCGGGAGACATGGAACTCTTGACGCGCAAGGCAGTACGCGTACTGGCGCAAGCCGACGTGCTGCTGGTCGATGACCTAGTGGCGCCCGACATCGCCGAATTGGCGCCGCGGGCGCGCGTGGTGCGCGTGGGCAAGCGCGGCGGCTGCCGCTCGACCCCGCAGGACTTCATCCAGAGGTTGATGCGCCGCTATGCGCGGCAAGGCCAGAACGTGGTGCGCGTCAAAAGCGGGGAGGCACTATTGTTCGGCCGGGCCGGCGAAGAGATCGCTTTCCTCGAGGCGGCGGGCATCGAAGTGGAACTGGTGAACGGCATCAGCTCGGGGCTCGCGGCAGCCGCCGCGCTCGGCGTTTCCCTCACGCACCGTGGGCACTGTCATGGCGTGAGCTTCGTGACGGCGCACACGCAGCACGGCGAACCGCCCAACTGGGAGGCACTGGCACGCAGCCGCACCACGTTGGTCATCTACATGGGCATGCAGCGCATCGAGGAGACCGTTGCGAGCCTGCTCGAGCACTTGCCCGCCTCAACCCCCGCCGCCGTAGTGCAATGGGCATCAACTCCCCGCGAGGTGCGGAAGCTGACGCAGCTCGGGTACCTTGCCGTAGTGGCACGCGAAGCCGGCATGGGCAGCCCCGGCATCATCCTTGTCGGGGAGGCGATCGGCCTGGCACGCATGCCGTTCACGCTGCCCGGGGCACTCACCGCTCAGTTGCGCTTCAACCAGTCCAGTGTTTCCTCGGTACGCCGTGACGGCACATACTCCGCCCCCACGAACCCCTCGTAAGGCAAGCGCTCGATCTCGGCAAAAACGTTGTCGAAATGAATCTCGCCGGTTCCCGGCTCATGGCGGCCGGGATTGTCGGCGAACTGGATGTGGCCGATGCGCGGCCAGTGCGTGCGCAGGGTGTGGACCAGGTCCCCTTCCATGACCTGCATGTGATAAATGTCGTACTGGATGCACAGGTTCGGATGCCCCGCGCGGTCGATGACGTCCAGCGCGGCCTGGGTCCCGTCCACCAGGTAGCCGGGCCTGTCCACGGTATTGAGGGCTTCGACCGCCACCGCGACGCCCATGTCGCCCATGACCAGCGCCGCATGGGCGAGGTTCGCGGCCATGGTGTCCAGGCAGCGTTCGCGTTCGTGCCCGACCGGGCATCCGGCGAGCACATTGATCAGGCGCGGTCGCAACACCCGGGCCCAAGACGCAGCCTCCGCGACCGCCGCGCGGAACGCCGCCTCCCTTCCCGGCACACCCGCCAGTCCCTGACCGCCCTCCATGAAATCGCCTGCCGGAACGTTGAACAGGACCATCTCCACCCCCGCTTCGGACAAGGCACGATGCCAGCTTTCGAGCGGCTGGCCGTAGGGGAACTGGACTTCGACGGCATCGAAGCCCGCGCGCCGGGCGGCCGCCGGCCGCTCGAGTTCCGGCACTTCGCGAAACAACAGGGATAAATTGGCCGAGAAACGAATCATGGATGCGTGACGTCAAGATGAAACGGACATAGGGCGTCGCCCCGATGGACGGCCGGCACCACCCCGGACCGCAATGCGTGGCGAGGAAGCGCCGTCCGAACGATATCGCAATTTGCGTCACTGCCGGTCGCGCCGGTGCGAGGCCGACGCTCCCTATCCGGGCTAGGGCAGCTCGAGCACGGACTTGGCCAGGATGTTGCGCTGGATCTCGTTGCTGCCCGCGAATATCTTGGCACCCAATGCATTGAACAGCGGTGCCACGACGTGCAGGTCCACCTCGTCGGTCGCGACGTGGTGCCGCATGCCGCCATACTCGTCCGCCGCCTCGATCAGCAATAGCGCGAGGCGCTCGTACGTTTCCGTGGACCAGACCTTAAGCATGGAAATGGATGGCGGAATGGGCTCGCCCCGTTTGGCGAGCTCGGCAAAGCCAGCATAGGCCGCCGCCAGGTCCAGCGTATCGAGCTGCAGGGCAGTGAAGCGCTCCGCGAACAGGGGGTCGTCGAACAGGCCCCGCTGGCGCGCCAGCTTCTCCACCTGGGTCAGGGTATGCCGGCTGTGCTTCGGGCTTCCGGTGAACAGCCGTTCGTAGCCGAGCAGGGCCTTGGCGATCGTCCAGCCCTGGTTCAGCTCGCCTACCAAATTCTCGCGCGGCACCCTGACATTGTCGAAGAACACCTCGCAGAACTCCTGCTCGTCAGCGATATTGCGGATGGGGCGGATCGTAATGCCGGGCGTCTTGAGATCCACCAACAGGAAACTGATGCCCGCCTGCTTCTTCACTGTCTTGTCGGTGCGAACCAGCATGAACATGTGCGTGCCGTCCGCCCCCCAGGTGGTCCACGTCTTTTGCCCGTTGACGATGAAGTAGTCGCCGTCGAGCACGGCTTCCGTGCGCAGCGCGGCAAGGTCCGAGCCGGCGTTGGGCTCCGAATAACCCTGCGTCCAGACGTGCTCGCCGGAGAGGATCTTGGGCAGGTAACGCGCGCGCTGCTCCTCGGTGCCGAATCGCATGAGGATAGGGCCGACCATGTTGATGCCTTGGTCGGGCGGGCGGGCGATGCCCCAGGCTTCGCTCTCCTCGATGTACGCGATCAGCTTGTCAGGGGGCAGGCCCATGCCGCCGTATTCTTTCGGCCACGCGGGCGCCAGCCAGCCCAACCGGCTGAGCGTCATGTACCAATCCCGGGTCTGGGCCCAGGTCTGCCGATAAGGCATGTGGCGACGATCATCCGGGTAGTAGCGCGCAAACAGCGCGCGCACCATGGCCCGGAACTCCGCCTCTGGCATCGCCTCCCAATCCAGGTCGTTGGGAAAACGCTCATATTTGCTCGGGTCGGGTGGCGGCGGCTCGGCCTCCACCGTATTGAGCGACGCGAACCTGCGCCGATGCGCCGCCGCATTGCCCAGCCGCGCGGAAAGCGTCATGGCGCGGCGGAAATACAGGCCGATGTCGTATTCGAAGGTGGTGCCGATCGCCCCGTGCATCTGGATCGCCATCCGGCACATTTCGGTGGCAGCGTAGACGCATCGAGACTGCGCGCGACTCGCCGCGGCAGCCAGCGAGGTCGGATCGGCCTGTACATCGACGTGCTTGAGGACGTCACGCAGGCACGCCACCGCCAACTCCACCTGCATCCAACCGTCCACCAGCCGGTGCTGCAACGCCTGGAAACTGCCAATGGGCTTGCCGAATTGCTCGCGGTCGCACAAATACTGGCGGGTCATCTCGAAGGCCCGGCGCGCAATGCCCGCGAGCTCCGCGGCCTGCACGATGCGCGCCGCATCGTTCGCCCGCTGCAAGGCGGCCCGCGCTACCTCCCCTGCCGCCAACACCGCGCCCTCGCCGTCCGGCACGCGCACGTCCAGGTCGAAGTCGCACTGCCTGCTGCCATCCACGCTGCAGCGGGACTCGATGCGCCCCTCGAGCGCCTCCGCGGGCAGCCACAGCACGGCCTCCTCCCCTTCGAACCGGCACCACACCAACCAGCCGTCGGCACCGGCCGCCGGCTGCACGAAGCGCTTGCGTCCCCGCAGCCGCCACTGCCCGCCCTCCCGCACCGCCTCGACGGCGAGCAACTCGGGCTCGGTCTGGCCGGCACGCTCCTGCCACGCCACGCCCGCGACAATTTCACCCGACTGCATGCCCTCGATGAGACGCCCGCGCAAGGCGCTCGCCGGTAGCTGCGCCAAGAGCAGCACGGGCTGGACCCCCGCATCGACAAAGGGCTCTGGCAACAGGTGATAGCCCGCCTGG
This sequence comes from uncultured Pigmentiphaga sp., assembly GCF_937950555.1. Classification (NCBI taxonomy): domain Bacteria; kingdom Pseudomonadati; phylum Pseudomonadota; class Betaproteobacteria; order Burkholderiales; family Alcaligenaceae; genus Pigmentiphaga; species uncultured Pigmentiphaga sp. The sequence continues at coordinate 18,640 of NZ_CALFCW010000044.1, forward strand.
TCGGCGATCGCACAGGCCTCCCGCAGTCCCAGGCCCAAGCCGCCGTCCGCCTCGGGCACGAAGATGGAGAACCAGCCCTGCTCCGCGAGCTCGCGCCAATACCCCCGGTCGAAACCGGCGGGATGATCCTGCAGCGAACGCGTGCGCATGCGCTGATCCACAGCGCCGAGAAAGTCATTCGCGCTGTCCCGAAAAGCGGCAAGATCCGGATCCTGGGCCACGAGTGAAAAAGGCGTCGTCATGTCTTATCCTGGCCTACACGATTCCTTCCCGCCGCAACGCGGCGATTCGTTCGGGCGGCATTCCCAGCAGATTCGTACACACCTCCTCCGTGTGCTCACCGAGCCCCGGGGGCGGCCGCTCGTACACCGGCGACGTCCCGGAAAAGCGCAGGGGATTGGCGATCATGGGCAAGGAGCCCGTCGGCCCGAAGGGCATGGACATGACGAGATTCCGGTGCCGCACCTGCGGGTCGTCGAAAGCCTGTGCGAAATCGTAGATCGGCGCGCAGGGCACCCCCGCGCCACGGAACACCTCCAGCCATTCCGCCCGCGGGCGGGTGCCGACCAGGGCTTGGATCTCCTGCGCGAGCCACTCGCGGTGCCGCAGGCGCTGCGGATTCGTCGCGCAGCGCAGGTCCGCCGCAAGATCCTCCCGCCCCAGTGCCTTGGCCAGGCTGCGGAACTGCGCGTCGTTGCCGCAAAGGATGACGAGCGGATGGTCGCTGCACTGGAACACCTGGTAGGGCGCCATGAAATGCGAACCAGACCCCAGGCGCGCAGGCTGGACGCCCGTCAGCAAATACTGCATCGCAACGTGCGAGGCAGCCGCGATCTGCGTGTCCAGCAATGCAACGTCGATGTGCTGGCCGGAACAAACGCCGGCTTCCCGGGCATAGAGCGCGCCGAGTATCGCCACGACTGCGTGGTAACTGGCCGTGATGTCGGAAACGGAATACCCCACCCGCAACGGCCCTGCGCCCGGTTCGCCATCCGGATGCCCGGTAATGCTCATGACGCCGCTCATGGCCTGGAAAACGAGGTCGTAGCCTGGCTCGCCACTGCGCGGCCCGGTCTGGCCGAAGCCGGTAATCGAGCAATAGATCAGCCGCGGGTTGACGGCCTGCAGCGATGCATAGTCCAAGCCGTAGCGCGCCAGCTCGCCTGCCTTGAAGTTTTCGATGAGCACGTCGCTGCGCGCAGCCAAGGCCCGGATGATGTCTTGCCCTTCCGGACGCGAGATGTCGACCGTGACCGAACGCTTGCCCCGGTTCATGGACGCGAAGGCTGCCGTGACGTCCGTCTCCCGCCCCTCCCCGTCGCGCACGCGCTCGCCGTGGTACCGGGTTTCGTCCCCCACGCGCGGACGCTCGACCTTGATGACGTCCGCCCCAAAATCAGCCAGCATCTGGCTCGCGAACGGACCCGCGAACACCCGGCTCAGGTCCAGGACGCGAATGCGGGACAATAGCGCCGGCATCGCTCAAATGACCTTGTCGCGGCGCAGCCGCTCCAGGGTTGCCTGGTCCAGGCCGAGCACCTCGGTCAGCACTTCGTCGGTATGCTGGCCCAGCAGCGGCGGTGCCCGATGGTACTGGATAGGTGTGGCCGAAAACCGCACTGGGTTCGCGACCTGGGGCACGCTGCCGATCTCGTCGTGCGGCAGGTGCATGAGCATCTGGCGATGCTGGATCTGGGGATCGGCGAAGACCTCCGCGAAACCGTTGATCGGCCCGCTCGGCACCCCCACCTCCTGGAACGCCGCCTGCCAATGCGCGACCGGGCGCTTGGCGAGCTCTGCCGCCAGCATGGGAACGAGCTCCGACTGGTTCTTCGCGCGCATCCGGTTGGTGGAGAAACGCTCGTCCTCGGCGAGCTCCGGCATGCCCAGTACCCGGCAGAACGCGGCGAACTGCGTGTCGTTGCCCACGGCCACGACGATCTGGCCGTCCGAACAATCGAAGGACTGCCACGGGCAGGTAATGGGCGACGCATTGCCCAGGCGAGGCGGCTGCTCGCCCGAAACCAGGTACATCATGGCAACGTGGGAAACGGCGGCCACCTGCGCATCGAGCAGGGCCAGGTCGATATACTGCCCCTGCCCGGACACCACGTCGCGGTGCCGCAAAGCCGCCAGCACCGCCGCCACCGCATAAAACCCCGCCGTGATGTCGCCGACCGAGTACCCCACGCGCAGCGGCTCGCCGTCCGGATGACCGGTGATGCTCATCAGGCCGCTCATCGACTGGAAGATCGGGTCGTAGCCTGGCAGGTGGCGGTATGGACCGGTCTGCCCAAACCCACTGATGGAGCAATAGATGAGCCGGGGATTCGCGGCCGACAGCGACTCGTAGTCCAGCCCATAGCGGGCGAGGTCTCCGGCCTTGAAGTTTTCGATGAGGATATCGCTGTGCCGGGCCAGGTCGCGGATCAGCGCCTGGCCTTCAGGGTGCGAGAGATCGACCGTGATGGAACGCTTGCCGCGGTTCATGGCGAGGTAGGAGGAGGTCTCCTTTGTCTCGCGGCCTTGCGCATCCTTGACCCGCAGCCCTTGCTGGCGCACGTCGTCGCCGCGGCCCGGCCGTTCGACCTTGATGACGTCTGCGCCAAAATCGGCCAACATCTGCGCCGCCCACGGGCCGGAGAACACGCGGCTGAGATCCAGCACTCGGACACCAGATAAACACGTCATGGCGCATCCAGGAGAAATCGGGCAACTCGCCTCGGAGGCTGCCAGCATACGCAGCGCGACCGGCGGCAGCTATCGCCCCGGCGTCAAAGCTGATATGTATGCGCGACGCCTTGGCCCCGGGCACGCAGGCGAGCCACACACCCGCGGTATCCTAAGAACGGACGCAACGCCGACGCATTGCGCACTGCAGCAGGAGTTCCCGATGTCATCAACCGCCATGCCCGGTCGCGCCGCTCCCAGCCGCTTGCGGTGTTTCATCGCGCTCGGTCCCGATCCGGCAACGCGCAAGCGCCTTGCCGGGCTGGCCCTTGCCTTTCCCGAACCGGCGCGCCTACACCCAGCCGACCTGCACCTGACCCTCGCTTTCCTGGGCACCTTGACCGAAGATCACGAAGCGCGCCTGCGCGAGGCGTTGCACCCTTTGGCGCGTCGTCAACCCGACCTCTCCTTCTCGTCGCTGGCGATCTGGCCGACGCCGGAGCGACCACGTGTCGCGGTGGCGGAGTACGCGCTGACAGAGGCGCTGCGCGAACTTGTCCGCAGCACGCAGCGCATCCTCGGGGGCATGGCGCTGCCGGTGGAAACCCGTCCCTTCCGTCCGCACGTAACGCTGGCTCGTTTCAAGCCGGGCCAACGGACCCTCTCGCCACCTGCATCGCCGAGCGCAGGCCCGCCGGCGCGCTTCGACTGCCTAGGCCTGTACTGCAAGGCGGCTCCCGGCTCGACGGTCCGTTACACGAACCTGTTCCGTTTCGACCTGTCCTGAACGCCGCCCAGGCCCCGTTGGCTCAAGCTTGCGCGCTGGGCAGCGGCGAGCTTTCGGAGAGGCGGATCATCTCCACGGCCAGCATGCTTATCAACTGGTCGCGCACCGGCCTCGCGGCGGGATCATTCCACAGGTCCTCGACCTCGTGCGGATCGTCCTGGAGATCGTAGAACTCGCACACGGCCGGATCGTCCGAGAGCGTCAATCGATGGCGCTCGGTGAACAGCGTCCGGACCTTGAAGCGCCGCGGGCGGCCAAAGGCGTATTGCAGCGGCTCGCTCTCGACGACGATTCCGGCACGCTCCGGCTCTGTCTGCGCCTCACCGCGGATCGAGGGCAGCAGGTTCACGCCCTGGATGCCGTTGAAAGGTGCCACGCCTACGCGGGCGAGCATGGTCTGCGCCAGGTCTATTGTCCCGGCCAAGGACCCCAGCACCGCGCCCCGCCGCTGCGCGGGCAGCGCGGGGTCGCTCCAAATGAAGGGAACGCGTGTCACGCCCTGGTAGTGCATGACGCCCTTGAGCGCAATGCCATGGTCGCCCATCATCTCGCCGTGGTCCGACGTCACCACGATGACCGTGTTCTCGCGCAGCCCGAGCCGGTCCAGCTGCGCGAGTATCCGCCCGACGCAGTCGTCGATCAGCGAAATGGAGCCGTAGGTCAGGGCCGTGATCTCGCGGCATTCGCGCTCGCTGAGCGCAAACGGCACATAAGCCTCGCGTGAGCCGCCCGCGCGGGTGCGGTCGTGGACGGCCTGCAGCAGCGCAGGCATGCGCTTCTGGTGGAATGAAGGCGGTAGCGGTATGCCTGCCGGATCGTACATGTCCCAATACTTGCCCGGCGGAGTAAAGGGATGATGGGGGTCCGGGAACGAACACTGGATAAAGAACGGCGCATCGCCCCCCGCCCGATGAACGTGCGATTCCAGCCACTCACACGCCTGCTCGGCCACATAGGTCGACGGATACAGCTCCACCGGCATCCGCGTGCGCCATGCCTGGGGCGCGCTGTAACGCGGGTCGGGAATGGCATGCTCCCGTCCGCGCAGGCTGTCGGGATCGGGATGCCGCTGCGCGAGCCAGCGCGCATAATCGCCTTGAACGCGGTCGCCGTGGAGCGTGCACAGCCGCACCTCGTCGAAGCCGTAGAAGGGCGTTTGCACGTGAAACGATGCGTCTGCCTTCCAATATGGCGTCCATTCGTTGTCGTACTCGCGACCGCGCCGGTGGTGCTTGCGGGCGTCTTTGAGCGCGTCCGATGGCGGCACGCCACCATTGAGGTTTTCCCAACTCCGTATGGGCGGGTTGTTGTAGCCGAAGTTCTGCAAATGCGATTTGCCGATGAGCGCGGTCGCATAGCCCGCGTCCCGCAGCAATTCGACGAAAGTCGTGTCCTCTCGCGAAAGCGGGATGCCGTTGTGGAGCACCCCGTGCAGCGACGGCATGCGGCCGGTCATCAGCGTGGCGCGGTTGGACATGCACGTTGGGCTGGCCACGTAGAACCGGCTGGCGCGCACGCCCTGGCGCGCCAGGCCATCGATGTTCGGAGTACGCAGGATGGGGTTGCCGTAGCACCCCAGGTGATCGGCCCGCTGCTGGTCAGTCATGATCAGCAGGATGTTGGGCCGCTTCGCAGTCGCAGGGTTCATGCGCTCAATCGGCCGAAATGTTGAACTCTTTGACGATCTTGCCGTAGTTGTCGTACTCGGCCCGGGCCATGCGAGCCAAGTCCTCCGGCGAGCCGCCGAGCGGCACTTCCCATTGCTGCTTGAGCTTGGCTGCCACGTCCGGCAGGCGCAGCGCGGCGTTGAACTCGCTGTTCAGCTTCTCGACTACCGCCGGCGGCGTGCCCTTGGGCGCGAACACCCCATACCAGGCGCCGGTCGCCGTATTCGGGTACCCCTGCTCCGCCAGGGTGGGAAGCTCCGGCATCAACGGGGAACGTTCTTTCTCCGCCATGCCGAGCGCCACGAGGCGGCCGGCAGCGACGTGCTGTGCGACTACCCCGATGCTGGCATAGGTGATCTTGACGTGGCCGCCGAGTACGTCCGCGATGGCCGGCGCCACCCCTTTGTAGGGCACGTGCAGCATGTCTACGCCGGCCGACTTCTTGAACAACTCGCCCGCGATGTGCATGGGCGAACCGCTGCCCGGGGTCGCGTACGCGAGGCCGGGCTGTTTCTTGAGCAACGCAACCAGTTCCTTCGCGTTCCGCACCCCCAGCGAAGGATGCGCGACCAGTACCATGGCGCCCTTGGACGGCGCCACGACCGGCGTGAAATCCTCCAGCACGTCGAGCCGGACGTTGGTGCCTTTAGGCAACACGTGCGGCGCGATCAGGAAGGTGTTGGGCGCGAACAGCAGGGTGTAGCCGTCGGCGGGTGCGCGCGCCACCGAACTTGCGCCAATCATCCCGCTGACGCCGGGACGATTCTCTACGATGACAGGTTGGCCCATCCGGGCCGCCAGTTTTTCCCCTAGCATCCGGGCCCCGATGTCCGGCCCGCCGCCGGCCGGATAGCCGACCACGATCGTGATGGGTTTGGATGGAAAGTCTGCCGACTGCGCATGAACCACGGAAGCGGACGCCGACAGCCCGCCCAGGGCCAGCAGGAACGCGCGGAAAACAGGAATCATGGAGCACCTATGAACAAAAGGCGTTGCCACCCCGGTTCGCACCGGGCGGGACGTCGTGCACGGCCGCGCGGTGACGATCAGGATCGCCGAAGTGCGCAGATTCTTCCTGGAAAACTCGCATCCCTCCACCCCAATAACGCTTCATTAGGCCGCAATTCGTCTCATCAGGACGCCGGCGCATAAAATCGGGGCAGTGCTGCCCGGAGGAGAAATGGCGTGGATGTGTTGAGCGAAGTCCTGTCGGGATGCCGGGCCGAAAGCGCCACGACGGGACGCTTCACCCTGCATCCTCCCTGGTCGCTCGAGTCCACCGGCCTGAAAGGCGCCACGTTCCGCATCGCGCGCGGCGCCCCATACTGGATACAGCTGCACGGCATGGCGCCCGTGCGCATCGAACCCGGCGAACTCGTGCTGCTGCCGCGCGGCGGCGGCCATGTCATTGCTTCCTCCCCAAACCTTCCGCCCACGCCCTTCGCCCACGTGCTCGCCGAATACGGCATGCGCGAGCGCGGGGAGAAACCCCTGGTTTTCACCCATGGCGACACAGGCCCCGCGACGGAGCTCTTCACCACCATCGTGGACTACGGGCCGGTGGCGCAAAACTCCCTGCTGCGCTTCCTCCCCGCCATCATCCACCTGCGGGAGGACGACGTGAACCTGGCCTCGTGCCTCGCACCGACCATGGAACTCTTCATCAACGAAAGCCTGAACCGGCAGCCAGGCTGGAAACTCTCGGCCGCGCGCATGGGCGATTTATTGATGGTCCACGTCCTGCGTGCGTACCTGCTGCGGCATCGCGACACGGAGCCAAACTGGCTGCGTGGCCTGTCCGACCCGAAGATCGCCCATGCCATCATGCTGATGCACCGCTGGCCGGAGAAACCCTGGTCCGTGCCCGGCCTGGCCGACGAAGTCTGCATGTCCCGGTCTCGCTTCAGCGCGCGCTTCCGGGAACTCGTAGGCATCTCGCCCATCGCCTATCTCACCGCGCGGCGCATGGAACGGGCAGCGGAGCGACTGCGACTCGGGCCGGTGCGCCTGGCCGACGTCGCAGAGCAGGTAGGCTACGGTTCGGAAAAAATCTTTGCCCGGGCCTTCCGCCGCTGGGCCGGCGTGCCGCCCAGCGTCTACGGCCGCCAGGCGACCTAAGCCTCGGCCCTCAAGCCGACGGCGTGGGCTGGCGCACGATCAGCACGTCGCAGGGAGTGTGCTGGATCAGCTTCTCCGCCACGCTACCGATCGCCGTCCGCAGGATGCCCGTGCGTCCATGGGTGCCGACAACCATCAATTCGCAGGGATGGCGCGCCACGTGGTCGGGCACGATTTCTTCCGCCAAGCCGTGCTCGATCTTCCACTCGATATCGGGGCGGTTCGCAATAGCGCCCTGCATCGCGAACGCCGCGGCCTCTTTTTCGGCCGCCTGGCGCGCCAGCTGGACGGCAGCGGCGTCCGCATGCGCCTGGTGCGTCACGAATGCGTGGTACAGCACCGGACGGGCATCTGGAAACATAGACAAAGCCGCATGCAGCGCGTGGCGCGACCCCTCCGAAAAATCGACCGCCACCAGCATGTTGCGATAAGGATGATGGGGGCGCTCGCGCACGACCAGTATGGGCAGCGAAACCTCCCGCGCCAGCTTCTCGACCGTGGTGCCCAGAAGCAGGCGCCCCAGGGTTTCCTCGCGGGAAACGCCGGTGACGATCATATCGCATAGATGCGCCGCCGCAGTCTTACGGATCACCTCCACCGCATGCCCCGGTTCCAGCACCAGCTCAACCGGCAAATCGACCTCGCCGAGCGTGGCACGAAGCCGGTGTTCAGCCGCCTTACGGTCCACAACTTGACTGCGCCGGGCGGTAAGCACATCGCCCAGGGAGTTCTCGATGACGCACACGGCAACCAGTTTCGCGCCGTGCTCTTGGGCCAGCTGGACGGCTCTGTCCAGCGCGCGGTCACATCGCGCGCTCAAGTCCGTGGCGAGCAAAATGCAGCGCAACGGATCGGTGGTGACGCTTTCCATGCTGATCTCCCCGCAAAGGCGCTCCTATCCCCCGGAGCAAGGCATGTGCCCAACCGCGCGCGCATGAAGCCTGCGCTCAAGGCCGCGCTGGAGATGCTCGTCTGGCACCAAGCCGACAATGCGCGCCCGCGACCAGGCATCCCAAGAGCAATATCAACAACGCGTAATGAAAAAACCACCCTTCGCAGCGCGTTACGACCCAGAAGTCGTCTGCCGCAGCCCCAACCTCGCCGCAAGCCGCGCCAGATTGGCCCGGTCCACCCCCAGCTCGCGCGCTGCGGCCGCCCAGTTGTTATTGTGTCGCACCAGCGCCGCGGCGATCAGGCTGCGCTGGTAGTCGTCGACCGCTTCCCGCAGCGGCCGCGGGGGCACAGGGAAGGAGTCTGCGCGACGGGTTTCCTGCGCGGGCACAGGCGGCATCTCCTGGCGCGGCTCTAACCCGAGGTCGGCAGCGCTCAGCGTCAGTATGGAGGGGCGCTTGGCCTGCTTCGCCATGGCCTTCAATGCACTGCGGCTGATCAGGTGCTCGAGTTCGCGTACATTGCCCGGCCAATCGTACGCCAACAGGGCTGCCTGCGCATCGGCAGACAGGCGCAAATTGCGCAGGCCCAGGCGCGAACGGTTTTCTTCGAGGAAGGCGCCGCTCAGCAGCAGGACGTCGCGCCCGCGTTCCCGCAACGGCGGGACGCGCAAGGGGTATACGCTCAAGCGGTGATAGAGGTCGGCGCGGAACCTTCCCTTTCGGACCTCTTCGGCCAGGTCGCGGTTGGTGGCAGCGATCAGCCGCACGTCGACGCGATGTTCCCGGTCGGAACCCACGCGCTGCAATTGGCCGCTTTGTAGCACCCGCAGCAGCTTGGCCTGGACCAGCAAGGGCAGTTCGCCCACTTCGTCGAGCAGCAGCGTCCCGCCATCGGCCAATTCGAACTTGCCCCGCCGATCGTTGACCGCGCCGGAGAAAGCCCCCTTGACGTGCCCGAAGAGCTCGCTTTCTACCAGGGAGTCGGGCAAGGCGGCGCAATTGATCGTCACGAGCGGTTTGTCCGCGCGCGGCGATGCCGCGTGCAGCGC
>NZ_CALFCW010000045.1:0-27843 GCF_937950555.1 uncultured Pigmentiphaga sp.
ATCCGCGTCAGCGTCAGCGTCAGCATCCGCATCAGCATCCGCATCGGCATCCGCGTCCGATTCGTCATCATCGTCGTCGTCATTCAACAGCGCCGCGCCCAGGCCGATGGCGGCCAGGCCTGCGAGCAGCCATGCAGGAACGGCGCTTCCGGCGGGAAGCATGCCCATTACCTGTTCGACGGCAACGATTTCGGTGAACGAGAACCCTGACCAGGGCGAGCTGTATTGGCCCCACCAGAGCACGCCGCTGGCGTCCTCCAGGATGAGTTCGCTGCGAGCACCATCCGGCCCAGGCTGGAAGAAGTTGGCAATCGTGATCTGCTGCCCGGACTTGAGCTTCAGAATGAGGTGTTGCCCGTTGCGCTCGAACGCCGCCACCGATTCCGGCCCGAAAGGCAGTTTGACGACGCCTGCGGAATTAAGCGTGAGATCACCCACCGGAAGTTCAGTGGTTGCCCCATCAACCTTGTTTGTGACCGATATGTTCATGCAGCTACCTTTGCATCGTCCTGTTTTATGTGGTTGAGCCACGACTCAGGCTCAAGCGGAACCTTTCGAATAATTGGTGCGGCGAAAAACCGCCTATTTTTTCGCGCTTCCCACAACATTACTCACCGCGGGCGCAAAATCCAACTAAAGACCTGCCTATTTCTTTCAAAATAGATATTCAAAACATTGCGAATATCTATTTTCGAAAAACAATCGCCAGCTTCGCCCGAGGAAAATTATTTCGCGCCACCTTACTCGACGCCAAATGCACGCGAATCATGGTTTTCCCGTATTTTTGGCATGATCCTTACGGATGCTTACCATAATCCAACCTTGCGCCTAATATTATGACGACGAAAATAAAATTGGACCGAACCGTAAACTGACCAACATCAAGTGTGATATTCACAGAAAATAGATTCGCCCATTTTTCAATTAATCGAAAACTTGCGAATATTTAATCGGACCCCGGTTTTGTGGAATAACCTCACGTCGGTTTTCTTCCTGCAGGCCGGTTTCGATTTATTCCGCCGATGCCCCCGGGCACTTGCTTGACTGTTCCATCCGGCTTCGAACAAGGACACCACATGAGAATCACTACCGTTGCAGCCGCCCTAGTCGGCACCCTGGCACTTGCCGCCTGCTCTGCTCCCCAGAAGCGCGAAGAGCCCAAGGATCCGATACAGATCACGCAAGACCCTTCAGGCTTCCAGAACATCGAGGCCCAGGTCGGCAAGCTGCCCTCTCAGTTCCTGCGCAATGGCAAGCCACTCGACATGAATCGCTTCGCCCAAGTCAGGCCGGGCGCGACCAAGCAAACCGTGATCAATGCGCTGGGCCAGCCCGTGCAAGCCGGCGCCAACGGACGTGCGTTCGACTACGACCTGACCCTGCCGCTGCAAGGCCAGAACGTCCTGGTCTGCCAATACCGGGTGAATTTCGACGCGCGGGATACGGTGACGTCCACGATGTGGCGCCGTCCGCAATGCCAGGCGATCGCCGACGCGATGAAGCCCGCGCCGGCCCCGGTTCCTGCGCCCGCGCCCGTGCGCACCATTTCCATCGCGGCGGACGTGCTGTTCGATTTCAACAGCGCCCGCCTCACGCCTGCGGGGCAGGCCGAGCTAGACCGTGCCATCGCGCCGCTGCGCGGGGAGTCGGCGCCGTATGAAGTGCATATCGTCGGGCACGCGGACCGGATAGGGTCGGCTGCCGCCAACCAGCGGATTTCCCTGGAGCGCGCACAGGCCGTCCGCGATTACCTCGTCTCGAAGGGGCTTTCGCCTTCCCGCGTGAGCGTCGAAGGTCGCGGCGCATCGGAACCCGTCGTGCAATGCCAGGGCGTACGCGGCGGCGCCGCGCTGCGTGAATGCCTGGCGCCCAACCGCCGCGTGACGTTGAACATCCGCAGCATCCCCGGCACCGCGCCCCAGGGCCGTTGAACCTCGCTAGAAGAAGAGAGAAGAATGCAGGCGGCGCCTATGCCGCCGCCTGCAGGCGCAGCGCCCGCACCCGCCCGCCGGCCTGCAGATAACGCAGATACGCCACCAGCCCCGACAAATAGTGCTCGACGTCGTCGATGCGCACGCGGAAGGCATGGTGCCGGATGAAGAAACTGCCGACGATGCGCGCCGGGTTGCGGAAATACATCGCATACTCCGGCCAGAAATGCCCGTTCTGCAGATAGTGGGCGCGCCGCTCCAAGGCCTCGTAGAAGGCATCGAGGTCCACCGCATTCAATAGCGGCCGCATCTCCGGGTACATGACAAGCCGCTGCAACATGGTCTCGGCGGCCATCATCAATTCGAGCAGAGTCGGGAAAGTCGTAATGCGATCCCGGACGAAGTCCAGGTAATCGGCGAAGTTCTTGATGCCGAACTCGAAATACTTCGCCTGCGGCCGGTAAGTCGTCAACTCGTTGACGCAATAGCTCAGCCAGTGATCGTGCGCCTTCCAATGCTCGGCGGAAAGGAAATAGTCGAACGCGCGGACCACGGCCTCGAGCCAGCGCGGCTCGCGCGTCAGGCCGTATAGGCGCATCAGCCCGAACGCCGCCTCGCCGTCGTAATAGATGATGCGGAACGGCTCCTTGACCGAGAGGTCCGGATAGTTCAGCACGTGCACGAAGCGGCCCGTCGCCGGGTCCTGCATGAACAGGACGCCCTCCGCCAGCGCCGCCATCAGCGCATGATGGCGATCGGTGCCCGTGACCTGCGCATACTTGCTCAGCGCCAGGAGGCATACGGCATTGCCGCCCAGCTTGACCTCAGAGCCATCGACCAGGAACGCGCCGCGGCGCCCGTCCGGGAGCTCGGCCTGTGCGATCAGCTTGGTGGTGAGATAAGACAGCGAGCGATCGATGGCCTGCTTGAGTGTTTCATCGCGCGTCACTTCCCACGCCTCGATCATGGCGTAGGTCGTGCTCGCGTGTCGCAGGCTGTTATAGGCGTTGATGGGGCGGTCGAAACAAGGATGCCATCCGTAATGGAACTTGCCACTCTCCTGGACCTGCGAAGCGAGGTACAGGGCGCCGCGCTCGATCAGCTCGAATACGTCTTGGTCAGTCAGGCGGTCACGCACCCTGCGCCCGGCGTTGCGCCCCGGGCCGTACAAGAGATGGGTTCGGGCCTCGAGCGCATCGCGAAAAACCCCCCGCGTCGACAGCACATAGACCGCCCTGTCCCTGCCGGGGTCGAGTTCGGTTCCAGCGCCATAGCGATTGGCAGCATACACATTGAAGTTATGCAGGTTGACCGTGGCGTGCGCGACCTCGTTGCCGCCATAGAGCATGGCGTTGCCGTTGAGCTCTTGCTCCAGGAAGGCGATCTTGAGCCCGCGGTCCAGCGCCACGCCATAGCGGTAATAGTTCCGCTTGGTCTTGGCGAGCTCTTCCGACCATGCCTTCATGGTCGTCTCCCGCACCTCCTCCACCCAATCGATGCGCAGCCAGCGCACTTGCATGCCGCGCCGCTGCACCAACTGTTCGAGCTTCTCGGTGCCGGCAAGCCACGCGCTGGCGAAATCCGATGCGCTGGCGTGGCGCACGCGCGCGCGGGACGTGCCATCGGAAACCGAGAAAAACAGGGTGCACGCCGGCCAGTCGCCCCCCGGTGAACGGAAGTTCGCTTCGACGTGCGGACGGACCTCGGCAAGAAGCTCAGAAAGATGCATGCAGGGAAAAGAGGAACGACGAACTCCGGGACTGCCGAATCCTAACCGCCTATCGACGGCGCGTCCATCCGGACCCGAACCGCCATACCACTTCCGGCGCGCCTCGGCCAAGGCGCCGCGGCGTGCCAATCGGGCCCTGCCCTCCCATGCAAGGGCTTGACCCAGCCTAGACGTAACCAATATAGTTACGACAAAACACCCCGCGGGCCTTTTCATGAGTTCCAACAGCCGGCTGACGATCGCAATACACATTTTGGCGTGGATGTCCCTCGTGGCGAGAAACAACCCCGACCCGGTCACGTCCGACCGCATCGCCGCAAGCGTCAACACCAATCCCGTCGTCATCCGGCGCATCCTCGGGCGATTGTCGAAGGCGGGCCTCGTCAAGAGCCATCGCGGGGCCCATGCAGGATGGACCTTGGCGCGTGCCCCGCAGGCCATTTCCCTGCTCGACGTATATCGCACGGTGGAAGACGCGCCGTTGTTCGCCCTGCATGCGTCCCGCCCCAATCCGGCCTGCCCCGTTGGCTGCGGAATACAACCGGCGCTGAGCCGCGTCTATGCATCGCTCGGCGAGGTACTTCACGAGCACATGGCGCGCATCACCATCGAAGACATGCTCGCCCAGATACTGAAGCGTTCCAAGGAGTCCCCAAGCAGGCGGAAATAAAGGAACGAACACCCCGCCAGGCAAGGTTTTTTTGCGCCCCTTGATGTAACCATTATTGTTACGACATAACGGAACTGCCATGAACCTCCGACTTCTCACCCTCGCCTTGGGCACCTTCGCCATCGGCACCGACAGCTTCGTGATGGCCGGCATCCTGCGCGAGATTGCGCAGGATTTCGGTGTCGGCATCGACGCCGCGGGGCAAATGATCACGGCGTATGCACTGTCCTACGCCATCATGACGCCCGTCATGGCCGCCTGGACGTCGCACTGGCCGCGCCGCTTCGTATTGGGAAGCGGGCTCCTCGTGTTCACGCTCGGCAATGCGCTGACTGCGCTGGCAGCCAGTTTCGAAATGGGGTTGGCGGGCCGGATCCTGGCAGGCGCCGGTGGCGCGCTCTACACGCCCGCAGCCAGCGCCGCGGCGGCCGCCCTGGTCGCCCCCGAACAGCGGGGGCGCGCGCTCGCCGTCGTCATGGCTGGCTTGAGCGGCGCTACCGCGCTAGGCGCCCCCATCGGGACGCTCGTGAGTGGGCTGGGCGATTGGCGCATGACCATGTGGTGGGTCACCGGCCTAGGCCTCCTCGCGGGCACGGGCATCGCCCTCGCACTTCCCCGGCTCGTGGGAACCGCTAAGCTGACCCTGGGCGAACGCCTTGCCCCGCTACTCGACCCCCGCGTGGCCTGGACCCTGGGAACGACCCTGCTCGTATTGGCAGGGCTGTACACCGTCTATAGCTACGCCAGCGTGGCATTCGAGCGCGCGACGGACGGCCGCAGCGACATCCTCGCCATGCTGATCGCAATCTGGGGCGTGGCGGCCACGCTTGGCAATCTCGTCGCAGGCGCGTTGACCGACCGGTTCGGCAGCCGCTGGATCATCAACATGGCGATCATCGCCGTGGGCATCGACTTCGCACTCATGCCGCTATCCAGCGCCGCACTGCCGACCTCCATCGCGGCCCTCGTCGCATGGGGGCTGTGCGGCTGGGGCCTGATCGTTCCCCAACAGCACCGGCTGATCGGCATCGCCCCGACGCGCGCGCCCATCCTGATCGCGTTGAACGCCTCGACGATCTACCTCGCCGTCGCCGCGTCGGGCGTGCTCGGGGCCGCCATGATCCGGATCGTCACGCCGTACGGCCTGGGGCTCGTCGGCGCGGTCTTGATCTTCCTCGGCTTGGTTACCGCAGAAGTGGCGCATCGGAAGATCGAGAAACCCGGCCATGGCGTTTCCGATCGTCCCGGGCAAGCCAGCTCCTACCACCACTGATGGAAATGATGCACCGGCCCGTTGCCCGAGCCCACGCCCAGGCTGTCCGCGTGCCGAATGGCCTCGGTCAGGTAATGCTTGGCGCGCTTGGCAGCTTCCGGCACGTCTTGGCACTGCGGCAGCAACGCGGCCAAGGCAGCCGAAAGGGTGCAACCCGTGCCATGCGTGTTGCGGGTGTGGATGCGCGGCGCAGCCAGTTCGATCATGCGATCGCCGTCGTGCAGCAAATCGATGGCCATGTCGCCGGGCAAATGGCCGCCCTTGAGGAACACCCAGCGCTCGCCGCTATGGGCGAGCTGCTCGCGCAGGCGCTCGGCCACGCGGCGCATTTCCTTGACCGTGTCCACGGGGCGTTGCTCGAGCAAGACGCCGGCCTCGGGCAGGTTCGGGGTAATCATGGTGACTTGCGGCAGCAAGGCCTCGCGCAGCGCGCCGACCGCATCGCGGGTCAGCAGCGAGTCGCCGCTTTTCGCGACCATGACCGGGTCGAGCACGACGTAGGGCGGCTTCCAGTGCGCAAGGCGTTCGGCGACGATTTCGGTCACCGGCCGGCTGCCGAGCATGCCGATCTTGACGGCATCGGCCGGCACGTCGGCGAACAAGGTATCGATCTGCTGCGCCACGAACACGGGCTCGACGGGCCGCACGCCCGTCACGCCGTGGGTATTCTGCGCGGTCAGTGCCGCGATGACGCCGCACCCGTAGGCGCCGAGTGCGCTCATCGCCTTGATGTCGGCCAGCACCCCTGCGCCGCCGGACGGATCGACGCCCGCGATAGTAAGTGCCTTGGGAATGGGTTTAGCGGCTGACATGAAAACCTCGTGCAAATGGACGACGCCGCCTCACGGCGGCTGATGCCGCCAAGTATAGTGTGCCGTCCGTCCGGGGCGGGGCGGCATGAGCCGTTTGCACGAAGCCTGCCCGGCGCCCGCCGTGCGCGAAGGCGGGTAACATAAGGGCCCGCTCTCCCTGCAACCGCCCTCCCTGCAAGAGGCTCGCCATGATTTACGAAATCGCGCAGATCGAAATCCGACCGGGCACGCAAGAAGCATTCGAAGCCGGCGTCCAGACGGCAGCGCCGCTGTTCCAGCGGGCCAAGGGCTGCCACGGCATGCAGCTCCAGCAGACGCTGGAAGACGCCAATACCTATTTGCTCGTGGTGCAATGGGAAACGCTGGAAGACCACACCGTGCACTTTCGCGGCTCGGAAGACTTCAAGGCCTGGCGGGCCTTGGTGGGCGAGTATTTCGCCAAGCCGCCAGTGGTGTGCCACACCACCACAGTCGCCAACCCCTTCTGAGGCCAAGCCTTACGGGGGCCAAGGCCGCGCCGCGGCGCGCGCCTGCCCCTAGGCGAGTTTCTCTTCGACGCCGTACTTTTCGAAGAACACCCGCACCTCTTCGGCCGGACACGGCCTCCCCACGAAATACCCCTGGATCTCGGTGCACCCGGCCATGCGCAATTGGTCCCACTGCGCCTGCGATTCCACCCCTTCGCCCGTGGTCTGCATGCCCAGGCTGTGGCCCAGGTTGACGATGGCCTGCACGATGCGCGCGGACTCCGGATTCGTACAAATGCCTGCCACGAAAGCCATGTCTATCTTGATGCGGTCGGCGGGGAACCGGCGCAGGTACAGCAGTGAGGAGTAGCCGGTGCCGAAATCGTCGAGCGCGATCCGCACGCCCATGCTGCGCAGTTCGTCCAGCGTGCTGTGCACGTAGGCCGTGTTCTGGAGCAGCACAGTCTCGGTGATCTCGAGCTCGAGGCGCTCGGCAGGCAAATTCGCGGCCTTCAGCGCGCCGCGCACGTGGTCCAGCAATTTTCCGCTGCGAAACTGCCATGCCGAAACGTTGACGGCCACGCGCACGTTGCCTGGCCACTTGGCGGCCTCGGCGCACGCCATGTCGAGCACCCACTTGCCCAGCGGCACGATCAGGCCGGTTTCCTCCGCCACCGCGATCACCTGCGGGGCGCCCAGCTCGGCAAGGCGTGGCTCACGCCAGCGCAGCAGGGCCTCGAAGCCTTCCAACCGGGCCGTTTGGGTGTTCACGAGCGGCTGGTAATACAGTTCGAACCCATGCCGCTCCAGCGCCTCGCGCAGCGCCGTCTCGGCCACGCGGCGCGTCGCCTGCGCCGCATCCATGCTCTTCTCGAACATGCGCCACCGGCGCCGCCCTTCCCCGCGCGCGCACAGCAGCGCCGTTTCGGCGTGGTTCAACAGCGCGTCGGCATCATCGCCCGGCCTGGACAAGGCAACCCCGACGCTTGCGCTCAGGACGATCCGGTAATTGCGCACGTACCAGGGCTCGGCGATGGCGGCGATGAGGGATGCCGCCAGCACCCCGATGGACTCCGGATCGGAAGCATGGCGCACCACCGCGAACTCGTCGCCCGCCACGCGCGCGACGAAATCCTCAGGCCGGGTCGCTGCCTGGATGCGCTGGGCGACTTTCTTCAGCGCGAGGTCGCCCACGTCCTGCCCCAGCTCCTCGTTCACGTCCTTGAAAACGTCGAGGTCGATCAACAACAGCGCCGTCTGCGCGCCATCAGGCGGTTCGGGCCTGCGCGACAGGGTTTCGATGAAACTCAAGCGATTCGGTAGCCCGGTTAGCGTGTCGCAGCGGGCCATGTCGTAGGCGGCGCGCGCGATTTCATATTGGTTCCTCAGCTGCCGGCTGCTCAGCATGAAGCAGACGCCGATGATGATGCACAGCAAGGTCGCGCCGCCGACGATGACCCACGCATCTTCCCGCCAGCTCGCCACGACGGTGGACACGGGCACGCTAACCTGCAGCACGACCGGATACGCCGAGGGCACGGCGACCGCAGCCAGGCGTCGCACGCCGTCCACCGTGCTCGTCATCTCCACCGCCTTGCCTTCGCGCATGACCGGCAAGCCGTGATCGCCCTCGTGCAGCGCCATCAGGCGCTTGCCGATCACTTGCCGCGGCAGCGGATGACCCGCCAGCAGATGGCCGTCCGAACGATACATGGCGATCTCGGTCTGCTCGCCGGCCTTGATCTGTTCGTAGAACTCCTCGAAGTACGCCGTCGGCATGCTGCCCACCGCCATGCCCAGCAGCGCACCCTCGGCATCGCGCACCTTGCGCGCAAAATAAATCGTCCATCGGCCAGAGGCCGGGCTGAGGTAAGGCAGGCTCAGGAAGGTCTCTGCCTGCCCATTGCGGTGCAGCGAACGGAAAAATTCGCTACCGGAGAGATCCACGTACGGCGACGACTGGGGACGCGAGGAATTGAGCAACACGCCGTCGCGGCTCACCACCGACAGCGCATCGACGTAGCTCAGGCTGCTGGCCTTGGTTTCGAGCAACTCGACGATCTCGCTGCTGCCGGCCAACTGCACGAAGGGGTCATGCGTGTGGCCGCCCCGCTCTTTGATGCGGTCGGCGATATCTTGCTGCGCTCCCTCGACCGCCTCGAACGTGCGCTCGACCTCTTCGGCGAGGACCATCGCCAGATTCGTCAATTCGCGCGATTTCGCGGCGATGGCGCGCTGATGCAAATTGTTGACCAACGCCGCCGCGGAGACGGCAATGAGGACGATCAGGCCGCAGGCGAGTGCGGCGAGGAACCGCGCACGCCCCGTGGTCGGGACAGCAGGAGCCTGCGTCGTGGGGCGCGGCCCAGGTGTAGGAGCATACATAATGAGTTGGCAGGCCGCCCCTGAATCCTGTGATATTGCTAGACTAGCGATCGCCGCGCAGGCCGTACGGCCATAGGCCGGTTAAAATTGCCCGTTTTCTTACGGTTTTCGTTAATTCCTAATTATCTACCATGAACGCAGCCACTTTTCCAGACGTCGAACAAGCCCGCTTCAACATGGTGGAACAGCAAATCCGCCCGTGGGATGTTCTCGACCAGAACGTCCTGGAACTGCTCTTCAAGGTGAAGCGGGAAGACTTCGTACCGCCGTCGATGCGCTCCCTGGCCTTCGTCGACACCGAGATTCCGCTGCGCTTCGACGACTACGACAGCGGCGAATGCATGCTCGCTCCCAAGGTGGAAGCCCGGCTGCTGCAGGAACTGGCGCTCAAGCCCAGCGACAGCGTGCTCGAAATCGGCACCGGCTCGGGCTATCACACCGCCCTGCTGGCCAGCATGGCGCAAACCGTCACCTCGGTGGAAATCCTTCCCCGCCTTGCCTCGTTTGCCCAGGCCAACCTCAAGCGCGCCGGCATCGCCAACGCCACGGTGCAGGTCGGCGACGGCAGCAAGGGCTGGGGCTCCACGGAATACGACGCCATCCTCGTGACGGGCTCGGTGCCGGAAGTGCCGGATAGCCTCAAGTACCAATTGCGCGTGGGCGGCCGCCTGGCGATCATCGTCGGCCAGAACCCGATCATGACCGCACTGTTGATCACCCGCACCACGGCCGCCACGTTCGAAACCACCTCGCTGTTCGAAACGCTGGTCAAACCCCTGCGTGGCGTGACTGTCTCCAAGTTCAAATTCTGACCGGAGTCTCCGTGCTGCCCACACGCGCAAGGCTGTACGTCCCGACGCTATGCGCTCTGCTGAGCGCGTGCGCATACTTTTCCCCGGCCGCGGCCTTGGACCTTGCGCAAGCCTACCAAGCCGCGCTGGCCAACGACGCCACCTTCGCTTCCGTGCGGGCCGCATACACGGCAACTCTGGAGAAACTCCCGCAGGCCCGCGCGGGGCTGCTGCCCTCGATCGGGCTGACGGGCACCCGCGCGGAAGCCTCCACCACGCGCCTGCCGGGGGTGCAGTACACCAGCGAGAGCTACACGCTGCAATTGACGCAGCCGCTCTTCCGCTGGGCCAACTGGCAAAACTACGAGCAGTCCAAGCTGCAGCTCGCCATCGGTGAAACACAGCTCGCGCAGGCACGGCAAGACCTCATCCTGCGCGTGGCCCAGGCCTACTTCGACGTGCTGGCGGCGCAAGACAACCTCGCCTTCATCCGCGCGCAAAAGGCAGCCATCGAAGAGCAGCTCGAAGCGGCCAAGCGCAACTTCGAGATCGGCACCGCCACCATCACCGACACGCACGAAGCCCAGGCACGCTACGACCTCGCCGTGGCGCAGGAGATCCAGGCCGAATCCGAGCTCACGGTACGCACCAGCGCCCTGCAGCAAATCATCGGCCAGGCGCCCGACACCCTGGCCAAGCTCCCGGAGTCGGTCAAGGTACCCGCGCCGGAGCCCGCCAAGCTCGAAGCCTGGACGCAGCAGGCCGCCGCCAACAACCTCGCCGTCGCGCAAGCCAGCCTGGCCACCGAAATCGCCAAGCGCGACATTGAAATCGCCAAGAGCGGCCACTACCCAACCGTGGACCTGACGGCCAACATCGGCCGCTCGCGCGGCTTGGTCGGGCAGAACGTGGTCAACGATTTCTACACCACGCGCTCGGTAGGCGTGCAGGTATCGGTGCCGATTTTCTCCGGCTTGGGCACGAGCGCGCGCGTGAATGAAGCCGTGGCCCTGTCGGAGAAAGCCCGTCACGATCTCGAAGCGGCGCGCCGCGCCGCCGTGCAGAACACCCGCGTCGCATTCCAAGGCGTCAACGCCGGCCTTGCCCAGGTCCGCGCCTTGGAAGCGGCGCAGGTTTCCAGCCGCAGCGCGCTGGAGGCGAACAAGACGGGCTATGAAGTCGGCGTGCGCATCAATATCGACGTGCTGAACGCGCAGCAGCAGCTCTACTCCACGGAACGGGATCTTGCCAAGGCGCGCTATGACGCGCTGATGTCGGGGCTGCGGCTGAAAGCGGCCGCGGGCATCCTCTCGGAAGACGACGTCGCGAAAATCAACGCGCTGCTGCGGTAGGCAGAGGCTCGAGGCCTTGTCGAGTTCTTGACCCGCCCCCAGGCCGGAAAAGGCCTCCTACCCCAACCACCCTCTCACCGCCCGCATCACCCGCTGCGTCGCACCCGCATGGGCGGCGCTGAAACGCGCGGCGGCCTCGCGCATGGCGGCGCGGCGCGCCTGGTCGTCGATCAACTCCAGGGCGAGGCGCCAGGCGGCGCGTGCATCGTCGGCGCGCAGCGCGGCGCCGGCTTCGATGGCGTCTTCGGAGGCCTGGGCGAAGTTGAAGGTGTGTGGGCCGACGATGACCGGGGTGCCGCAGGCACAGGCCTCGATGAGGTTCTGGCCGCCGAGGGGCGCGAAGCTACCGGCCACGATGGCGACGTCGGCAGCCGCGTAGTAGAAGGGCATTTCGCCGAGGCTGTCGCCGAGCAGCACTGCCGTGTGGGGGTCGGGCGCCGTGACGGGCATGGCGCCGAGGCGCGATCGGCGCTGCATGGCCAGGCCGGCAGCCTCGACCAGGGTGGCCACTTCGTCGAAGCGTTGAGGATGGCGCGGGATGAGCACGGCCAGGGGCGCGATGCCGGCCGGGGTGCGGGGCATCTCGCGCATGGCGGCCAGGATGGCCTCCTCTTCGCCTTCGCGCGTGCTCGCCCAGGCGATGACGGGCCGCGCGAGCGCTGCGCGCCACGCCGCGCCGGCCTGCACGAGCTCGGGCGGCAATTGCAAGTCGAACTTGAGGTTGCCCACCACCATCGGCGCCTGCGCGCCGACCTGGCGCAGGCGATCCGCGTCGGCTTGGGTCTGGGCCAGCACGGCATCGAGCCGCGCATAGGTGCGCCGGGCCAGGCTTGCCACGCGCAGGGCCTTGCGGGCGGAGGCAGCCGAGAGGCGCGCGCTGACGAGCGCGATGGGTACGCCATGGTGCCGGGCGCCCGCCACCAGGTTGGGCCACACTTCGGTTTCAATGAGCAGGCCACAGCGCGGCGCGAAGTAGCGATAAAACCTTCGCACGGCGCCGGGCATGTCGTAGGGCAGCCAGGCCTGGCGCAGTTGGCCGCGGGCGATGTCTTGTTCGAACAGGCGGCCGCCTTCGTTGCGCCCGGTGGCCGTCATGTGCGTGAGCAATACGGGCAGCCCGCGATCGAGCAGCGCGCGGACCAAAGGCTGCGCGGCGCGCGTTTCGCCCAGGCTCACGGCATGCACCCACACCGGTGCCGCCTGGAAGCCGGCGCGCGCGGGCGCGTCCTTGCCCTTGCCGTAGAAACCGAAGCGCTCGGCGGGAAACACGCCATAGACTGGCTCGCGCCGGGCGCGGCGCCAGATGCGCCACAACAAGAACGGCGTGGCGACGCGCCAGAGCAGCGAATACAAGGCCTGCAGCAGGGCGCCGCGCATCAGCGTGCCGCTCCCGTCGCGCCTTCGGCCGGCAAGGCCTGGCCCAGGGCCGCCAACACCTGCTCGCACGAGGGCGGCGTGCCACGCCCGCCCAGGCTTGCGGTGAACGCTGGGCCGGTGACGGGCGCGAGCGCAGGATCGTAGTCGGCATAGATGCCGATGGTGGGCCGGCCCAAGGCGCCGGCCAAGTGCGTGAGCCCGCTGTCCAGGCCGACCACCACCGCCGCCCCCGCCAGGACGCCCGCCACGTCGGCGAGCCCCATGCGCGGCAAGGCCTGCGCGCCGGCAATGCCCTGGATCAAGCGCTGCGCGCGCGCGGATTCTTCTTCGGTGCCGGCAAAAACCAGCGGCGCATAGCCTGCCACCGCCAGCCGCTGCAACACCGTGCGCCACGCGTCCTCCGGCCACAGCTTGGTCGGCCGGCTCGCCGAAGGCATGATGGCCGCATAGCGTGCCGGCAAGCCCGCCGGGGGCTCGGCACGGATGCCGAAGTCCGGCGGCCCGTCGAGTTCATACCCCAGCGACAAAGCCGCCATTTCCCGCATGCGCACCACCGCGGATTGCTCGAACACCACGCGATGCCGATGGCGGTAGAACAACGAAGCGAAAGGGTCGCGCGCCGAGCGCAGGTCGCCGCCGTGCACGGGCCCATGCGCCAGGCGGGCCACCATGGCGGACTTCCAAAGCCCCTGCATGTCGATCACCGCGTCGTAGCGATGCGCTTGCAATGCCTGCTTGAATGCCGCGCGCTCGGCCCGCACCGACGCCGACCACCACGCCTTGCGCCAACGGCGCAGCGCCACCGGAATCACCGCGTTCAGCTTGGGATGCAGCGCAGGAATGGCGGCGAAGGCTTCTTCGGCCACCCAATCGATCACCGCGCCGGGCACATGGCGAGCGATGTCGGACACGGCAGGCAGCGCATGGACGATGTCGCCCATGGAGGAGGTCTTGACGAGCAGGATGCGGGGCACGGACGCAAGCCGGACAGGCCGGCACGGGGGAAAGCGCGAATTTTAACCGGTCGGTGGGTGCGGAAGTGGGCGCCCCGCGCGAACGCCATGCCATGCCACGCCAAACTTGCGCGGGAAAAGGCCGGACGAACCCGCCCTCAACGCCCGCCCTGCCAGGCCTCCACCCAGTACGCGGTGGACGGGTCGCGCGCGCTGGTCGACGCCTTGCCGGCGAACTCTTCCCCTATGCCCCGCGCCAGGGCCTTGCCGTACTCCACGCCCCATTGGTCGAAGGGGTTGATGCCCCAGACCACGCTTTGCACGAACACCTTGTGCTCGTACAGCGCCAGCAAGGCGCCCAGCGAATGCGGGGTCAAGCGCGGCAGCACGATAAGGGTGGACGGCCGGCCGCCCGGATGGGCCTTGTGGCGCGCGAGCCAGGCGGCGCGCTCGGGGTCCTCGCCCTGCGCCGTGAGCGCTTCCTCCAGCACGGAAGCGGGCTTGCCGCGCAATAGCGCTTCGCGCTGCGCCAGGCAGTTCGCCACCAGCAGGCGATGATGCTCGGGATAGGGATGGTCCGGCTCGCGGCAGAGGATGAAATCCACCGGCGCGCCTTCCGGCCCCTGGTGCAGCCACTGGAAAAACGTGTGCTGCCCGTCCGTGCCTGGCATGCCCCAGACGATGGGGCCCGTGGGCAGCGACACGGGCCGGCCGTGCAAATCCACGGACTTGCCGAGCGATTCCATCTCCAGCTGCTGCAGGTACGGCACCAGGTGCGCCAGGCGCGCATCGTAGGGCGCGATATTGAGCGAGGGATAGCCGAACACGTTGCGGTTGGCGATGCCCGCCAGCGCGAGCTGCACCGGCGCATTGCGCTCGAGCGGCGCCTGCGCGAAATGCACGTCCATCGCCGCCGCGCCTTGCAGGAACGCATCGAGCGCCTCGGCGCCCAGCGCCAGCGCAATGGGCAAGCCGATGGCCGACCACACCGAGTAGCGGCCACCCGCCCAGTCCCAGAAGGTGAAGATCTGGTCCGGCGCCACGCCCATCTGCTTGGCGGCCTCCGGGTTGGCCGTAATGGCCACGACCTGGGCCCACGGGTCGGCCACGCCGCCTTCGCGCAGCCAGCGCAAGGCGCACTGCGCGTTGTTCAGCGTCTCGACCGTGTTGAACGACTTGGACGACACCACCACCAACGTGCGCTGCGGATCGAGGCCGAGCAGGCCCGCCTCGATGGCATGGCCGTCGATGTTGGAGACGAAGCGCATCTGCCGCCGCGTGCCGGCATAGCCGATGGCCGAGACCACGAGCTTCGGGCCCCAATCGCTGCCGCCGATGCCGATGTGCACCACGGCGTCGTAGCGCGCCTGGGCATCGATGTGGCGCACGAAATTGCGCACGCGGTCGCGCTCGGCCAGCACGCGCGCGGCCACGCGCCCCGGCGGGTCTTCCGCGCGCAGGGCCGTGTGCCAGGCGGCGCGGTTCTCGGTACAGTTCGCGATCCCGCCTTCCAACAGGCGTTCGCGCCAGGCGCCGAAATCCCGTTCAGCAAGCAAGGCGGCGCCTGCCGCCAGCAACTCCGGCGACTGCGCCTGCATGCTCAGGTCCACCGCCAGGCCCGCGGCCTCGAGCACCCGCAGGGAGCCCGCCTTGCGGTCCGCGCGCAGGGCGGCTTCGACAAACGCTTTCCAGGCCGCCATATCGGCAAGCGGCGTCAAGGCTTGCGACAGATATGCGGGGGCGCCTTTCAACAATGTCGATACCTCCTTCTCAGACTCAGAACGGCAACTTGGCATCAGGAGCGACGCGCAGCAGCTGCGTGCGGAAATCCTCTTGGATGCGCGCCAGCGCCGCGTCGTCGTCCGCCTCGAAACGCAACACCACCACGGGCGTGGTGTTGGAAGGCCGGGCCAACCCGAAGCCATCGGCGTACTCCACCCGCACGCCGTCGATGGTGATCACCTCCCGGGCGCCCGTGAACTGCCCTTGCTGCTGCAGGCGCTTGACCACTTCGAACTGCTCGCCTTCGGCGGTCTCCAGCTTGAGCTCGGGCGTGGACTTGGCTTGCGGCAAGGCCTCGAGCACCGCCGAGGGGTCGTCCGAGCGCGAGAGGATCTCGAGCAGCCGCGCGCCGGTATAGAGCCCGTCGTCGAAGCCGTACCACCGCTCCTTGAAGAAAATATGGCCACTCATCTCGCCCGCCAAGGGGGCGCCGGTTTCCTTGAGCTTGGCCTTGACCAGGGAATGCCCGGTCTTCCACATCAGGGGCTTGCCGCCCGCGGCAGCGACTTCCTGCGCCACGTAGCGGCTGCACTTGACGTCGTAGATGATCTCGGCGCCCGGGTTGCGGGCCAGCACGTCGCGCGCGAACAGGATCAATTGGCGGTCGGGCCAGACGATCTGCCCGGACTTGGTCACCACGCCCAGGCGGTCGCCGTCGCCGTCGAAGGCCAGGCCGATCTCGCAATCGGTCTCGGCCAGGCACCGGACCAAGTCCTCAAGATTGTGCGGGTCGGCCGGGTCCGGATGGTGGTTGGGGAAATTGCCGTCCACGTCGCAATACAGCTCGACCACCTCGCAGCCCAGCGCCTTGAAAAGCTGCACCGCCGTCGGGCCGGCCACGCCGTTGCCGGCATCGACCGCGATCTTCATCTTGCGCGAGAGCTTCACGTCGCCCACGATGCGCTGCAGGTAATCCGGCGTCACGTTCCATTCCTTGCGCGTGCCGGGCGTCGCGGCATCCATGCCCTCGCCCTTGAGCATCGGCTCGCGCAGCGCCGTGATGGCATCGCCATAGAGCGTCGTGCCCGCCATCATCATCTTGAAGCCGTTGTACTGCGGCGGGTTGTGGCTGCCGGTAATGGCCACGCCCGAGCCGGTGCCGCTCACGTGGGCGGCGTAATAGACCAAGGGCGTCGGCACCATGCCGATGTCCAGCACGTCCACGCCCCCGGCCAACAGGCCCGCCTGCAGCGCCTCGGCCAAATCCGGACCGCTCAGGCGCCCGTCCCGGCCGACGACGACTTCCTTCACGCCCGCGCGCCGCGCCGCCAACGCCAACGCGCCGCCCAGGCGACGCGCGAATTCCGGACTCAAGGGTGAGGGGACGACGCCGCGGATGTCATACGCCTTGAAGGCGGAAGCGGCAATGTCGATAGCGGAAGAGGAAAGGTTAGTCCCCACGCAAAACTCCTGGGTTGGCTTTGATATTCATCCGAGCGGACAGCTCCAAAAGGCTGAACCCACTCTATGTCTTCGTCAAATCGTGCAGATGGTAATACACAAAGACATAGCCGGTCGCATGCCCCAAGTATCCCAGGCGCGTGAGCGCAGCACGAGTCGGACAAGTTAACTAGGACTATAGATGAAGTTGACAGCAGAGAAGACGGGATACCCCGCCGGCGTAACGCTGCGTTACGCCACACACGCAAATGACACCACTCAAGCGCCAAACCCTGGCACCGTATACGTGACATTGGACGCACGGTCGTATATACACAATTCGATAGCGATGCTGTCTTGCTTCCTCCTAGCCTCGCACTGGCTCCATCCGCACGAGTACACATGCTTAACCTGACGATCAGTTTCATCGTGTCTTTTCTTGCCACCATGTTCATTGTCCGCTTGAGCCATCGCCACAGCGCCGCAGCGGACCGCGATCTCTCCGGCGTCCAAAAATTCCACGTCCGGCCGGTGCCCCGCATAGGCGGCGTGGGCATCCTGCTCGGCTGCTGCCTGGCCGTCGGGATGCTGACGGCGCGCGACCTGCCTCTCGCCAAGCACCTGGCGCTCCTCCTGGCCTGTTCGGCCGTGGTGTTCGGCATTGGCCTCGCGGAAGACTTCACCCAGCGCATCAGCCCCACGGTGCGGCTGCTGTGCGCGCTGGCAGGCGGCGCGCTGGGCGCCGTCGTACTCGATGCCAGCCTGGTCAGGGTGGACGTGCCGCTGGTGGATGCGTGGCTCGCCCTGCCGCTGGCCGGCGGCCTTGCGGCCGTGGTGTGCGTGGCAGCGCTGGTCAATGCCGTCAACATCATCGATGGCTTCAACGGCCTCGCGGCGGCGGCGGCCATGGCCATGTTCGCCTCGCTCGGCTACGTGGCCTTCAAGGTGGGGGACCCGTTCGTGCTTGGCGGCGCGCTCATCATGATCGGGGCCATCCTGGGCTTTTTGGTCTGGAACTACCCCTACGGCTTCATCTTCCTGGGGGATGGTGGCGCCTACTTCCTCGGCTTCATGCTGGCCGAGCTCGGCATCCTGCTCGTGGCGCGCAACCCGCAGGTCTCGGCCTGGTATCCCGCCCTGCTCTTCATTTACCCCATCTTCGAGACGCTCTTCTCCATATATCGAAAGAGATATCTCCGCGGCATGTCGCCCAGCCTGCCGGACGGCATCCACCTGCACATGCTGATCTACAAGCGCGTCATCCGCTGGGCGGTCGGCTCGCGCAACGCGCGGCTACTCCTGCGGCGCAACGCCAGCACCTCCCCCTACCTGTGGGCACTCAGCCTGCTCGCCATCGTGCCGGCTACCGCCTTCTGGCACCAGAAGTTCGTGCTGGTGGGCTTCCTCGCCGTCTTCGTCGCGGTGTACCTCTGGCTGTACACCGCCATTGTGCGCTTTCGCACGCCCCGCTGGCTCGTGCTGCGCAAATACACCGACAATCGAAACCGCTAGGGCGATAGTCAAAGTGATGCAAATACCGCACAAAAAAATACATTCTTAAAACAATGTAACTTATTGTAAAATTAACAACCCCTGGGGAAATGGCGCTATCCATACTGTTCAGAGGGCTATTTCATGCGAATTTTTCCGCAATTCGTTACATAGCTACATCAGGGCGTCATGCTTCCAGGCCTATGCTGGCGGCCTTACGGATTGCAACCGGCTAAAAGGCAGATACCAGCCTCAGCCGAAATGGGGAATCATGGCGGCACGTTGAAGCGGGCGCCCGGCAGCGGAGCGTTCGCTTTCCCATTGGCTGCACGTGAAGCAGTAACAAGAATCGCGGAAAACAATCATGGCTGCAGTACACACCCAATATTTCGGGACCGACGGCATCCGGGGCAAAGTAGGCGGGCCGGTCATCAACCCGGCATTCGCGCTTCGCCTGGGGCATGCCGCGGGCCAAGTGCTACGGGCGCAATCCCCGCGCGGGGCGCGGCCTGCGGTTCTGATCGGCAAAGACACCCGCATCTCGGGCTACATGCTGGAATCGGCGCTGGAGGCCGGGCTCTCTTCGGCCGGCGTAGACGTGGTGCTTGCCGGCCCGGTACCGACCCCGGCCGTGGCCTACCTCACGCGCGCGCTGCGCCTTTCCGCCGGCATCGTCATCAGCGCCTCGCACAACCCCTACGGCGACAACGGCATCAAATTCTTCTCCGCCCAGGGCAGCAAGTTCCCGGACCATGCAGAACAGGCCATCGAAGCGGCGCTCGAGCAGCCCATGGCCTGCGCCCCGTCCGAAGGGCTGGGACGCGTCAAGCGCCTGGACGACGCCGCCGGGCGCTATATCGAATTCTGCAAGGCCAGCTTCCCCCCGGAACTGGACCTCAGCGGCCTGACCATCGTAGTCGACGCCGCCCACGGCGCGGCCTACCACATCGCGCCAGACGTGTTCCGCGAGCTGGGGGCCACGGTCATTCCCATCGGCTGCGCGCCCAATGGCTTCAACATCAACGAGAAAGTCGGCGCCACCCACCCCGAGACCCTAGCCGCCAAGGTGCGCGAAACCGGCGCGCACCTGGGCATCGCGCTCGATGGCGACGCCGACCGGCTGCAAATGGTGGATGCCAATGGCCGCATGTACAACGGCGACGAACTGCTCTACGTGATCGTGCGCGACCGCATGGCGCTAGGCCCGGTAGCCGGCGTGGCGGGCACCGTCATGACCAACTACGCGTTCGAGCGCCGCATGGGCGAACTCAACGTGCCGTTCGTGCGCACGCCCGTGGGCGACAAGCATGTGATGCAGGCGCTGCAGGAAAATGGCTGGCTGTTCGGCGGAGAAAGCTCCGGCCACATCCTGTGCCTGGACCGCCATTCCACGGGCGACGGCATCATTGCCGCCCTGCAGGTGCTGGCGGCCATGCGCCGCAGCGGCAAGGGCCTGCCGGCATTGACCAGCGAGCTGCGCCTGCTGCCGCAAAAACTGGTGAACGTAAAGCTGCAACCCGACCTGCAATGGGAATCCCACCCCGGCCTGGCCCAGGCCTACCAGGAGGTAACAGCCGCCCTGCGCGGCCGCGGGCGGGTGCTCATCCGCCCCTCGGGTACCGAGCCGAAGTTGAGGCTAATGGTGGAAGCCGAGGAAGAAATGCTGGCGGCAAAATGCGTCGACCGGCTGGCGAGCAGCTTGGCTTGAAGGAGGGCGCCAGCCAGATAATCCCGCTGCCCGAACCTCACATAGCCGCATCGAATGAGATCAGCCCGATGCGACCGGCCTTCCAGGCGGGCGCGACCGAAGACGGCATTCTTTGACGCACTGTAAAGAAGATGTCTTCGTTTCGCCTATATCGTCGGGAAACCAAGGCAAAGGCAGCCCTGCGCAGTGGGTGTTTTCCCTGCGCCATACCCCATGCTGACATGGTAATCTTCGCGGTCGCTTCGAATACAGCGAGAAAAACGCACCGGAAACCCGCCAGTTCAAAGGATTGACGGATTGCGATCGCTCTACCGAGTGCCAGCTGTTCATTCGCCGAGCAGTGAATGGGGGAACGCGCAGCGCAAAGCGCTTCGATGAGCGGCCCGGCATCCGGCCGTTCCGATTGGTACAAGGTAAGAATGCTTAACAAGGCACGCGATTTTCTTCTTTCGCTTTCCCGGCCGCAAAAAATCGCGGTCATGCTGCTCGCAGACGTCATTGCCCTGCCCGCCTGCCTGGTAGCGGCCTACTATTTACGGTTGGGTGGCGGAGAAATCCTCGAACGGTACGGGATGAACGCGCCCCTCATCATGGCGCTGGCTGCCATTCCCGTGTTCTATATTTGCGGACTATATAGGAATGTCGTCCGTTACATGGATATTTCCATGTTGCGGAAGACCGGGATTGGGCTGGCGGTGTTGGCGGTCAGCACTTACATTGGCTGCGTGCTGTTGGACATGCCTGCCCCGCCCCGTAGCAGCCTCCTCATCTACTGGTTCATCGCCTTCTCTTACGTGGTGTGCTCGCGCTTCGGTGCCCGCAACCTGCTGCGCACGCCGCTGCGCAAGCACATCAAGGCGCCCCGCGTGGCCATTTATGGCGCCGGCGAAGCGGGTTTCCAACTGGTCAACGCCATGCGGACCAGCCACGCGTACACGCCCGTCTGCTTCTTCGATGATGACAACCGCTTGGCCAACAAGCACGTGGCGGGGCTGCGCGTTTTTGCGCTCAGCCGGCTCGATGAGGTGGTGCGCAAGTACGAAATCCAGCAAATCGTGCTTGCCATTCCCTCGGCTTCCCCCGAACGGCGCCGCATCATCGTCAACCAACTTTCGCACCTGAGCATACCGGTGCGCACGCTGCCCACCATGGCCGAAATGGTGGAAGGCAAGGTGCTGGAAAGCTCGATCCGCGACATCCAGGTGGAAGACCTGCTGGGCCGCAAGCCCGTGCCGCCCCGCCGCGACCTGTTTTCCAAGTGCGTGACGGGCAAATCCGTACTGGTGACGGGCGCTGGCGGCTCCATCGGCAGCGAATTGTGCCGGCAGATCGAGTCGCAAAAGCCCAGCGAACTCATCCTGCTCGACCATTCTGAATACGCGCTCTATGCCATCGAGCATGAGCTGCGCGAACGCTTTCCGGACACGCGGATCTCAGCCTACCTAGGCAGCGTATGCGAGCAGGAGTTCGTCAACCGCATCGTGCGCGAACACCGGGTTGACACCATCTACCACGCTGCCGCCTACAAGCACGTTCCGCTGGTGGAAGCCAACATGGCGGCGGGCATACGCAACAACGTACAAGGCACGTGGTGCGTGGCGCTCGCCGCCGCCCAGAACGATGTCGAAACTTGCGTCCTCATCTCCACGGACAAGGCGGTACGGCCGCCCAACGTCATGGGCGCCAGCAAGCGCTGCGCGGAGCTGATCTTCCAGGCCTTTGCGCTGCGCCCCAACAACCGCACCGTGTTCAGCATGGTGCGGTTCGGCAACGTGCTGGGCTCCTCCGGCTCGGTCGTGCCGCTGTTCCGCAGCCAGATCCAGCGGGGCGGGCCGATTACCGTCACGCACCCCGAGGTGACGCGCTACTTCATGCTCATCCCGGAAGCCGCCCAGCTCGTGATCCAGGCCGGCGCGATGGCACGGGGCGGCGAAGTGTTCGTGCTCGACATGGGCGAGCCCGTCAAGATCATCGACCTCGCGCGCACGATGATCCAGATGTCTGGACTGACGGAAAAAACCCCCGGAAACCCGAACGGCGACATCGAGATCAAGGTGGTTGGCCTGCGGCCCGGCGAGAAGCTGTATGAGGAGCTTTTGATTGGGGGGGACACGATTCCGAGCGAGCACCCCCGGATTCTGTGTTCACGGGAGCATTACCTGACGCTCAATCAACTCGAGCCCTTGTTGGATGCCCTCTATACCGCCTGCGACGGCAAATCGACGCTGGAGATCCAAACCGCGCTGCAAAAGCTGGTTCCGGAATACGCTCCCTACACCCCGCTGGCAGAGCGGCCCCCGCTGCCGGATGCCGCATTGCCGCCTTCCCCGCTCAACCAGAGCACTGCGAACGCACCCGCGTTAGTCCAAACACAACGAGCCGTCCATAGTCCGGAGGATCCAGGGGAAATCGTCGTGGGGCACGCCACATGAATACCGGTTATCTCGTCATGAGATTGTCTTCAACTTTCCGTGTCGCCTGATGGTCAAGCGATTATTCGACATCCTCGTTGCCGCCCTGGCGCTTGTCGCGCTCAGCCCGATCATCGTGGGGCTGTGCGTTGCCATCCGGCTCAAGCTTGGCTCGCCCGTGTTTTTCCGTCAAACCCGGCCGGGACTGCACGGGAGACCTTTCCAGATGATCAAGTTTCGCTCCATGCTGGATGCCGTCGGCGCGGATGGGCAGCCACTCCCCGATGCGCTGCGGCTGACGCCCTTTGGCAAGTTGCTGCGCAGCACCAGCCTGGATGAATTGCCAGAACTATGGAACGTGCTGCGCGGCGACATGAGCCTGGTTGGCCCGCGTCCGCTGCTGATGGAATACCTGCCCCTCTACAACGAACACCAAGCCCGCCGACACGAGGTGCGGCCCGGCATCACCGGCTGGGCGCAGGTCAACGGCCGCAACGCCCTCTCCTGGCAACAGAAATTCGAGCTCGACGTCTGGTATGTCGACAATCGTTCGTTCTGGCTGGACCTGAAAATCCTGTGGATGACGGTGCGCAAAGTGCTCGTACGCGAAGGCATCAGCGCCGAAGGGCAGGCCACCATGGAACGTTTCCGCGGCAACAACTCATGAAGCGCCTTGCCATCTTGGGAGCAGGCGGCCACGGGAGGGTTGTGGCCGATGCCGCAGAAGCCAGCGGTGACTGGCACGAGATCGTTTTTTTCGACGATGCCTGGCCGGAACGGCAACAAAGCGGCCCATGGCCAATTGTCGGCAACCAAGCTGCCCTCCTCACCCGGTACAGCGAGTTCGACGGGACCGTCGTAGGCATAGGCGCCAATCGCGTGCGCCTTGCAAACACCCAGGCCCTGTTGGAAGCCGGGGCACAACTCGCCACGGTCATCCATCCGCGCGCAACGGTTAGCCGCCACGCCAAAGTCGGCGCAGGCAGCGTCGTCTTCGCCGGCGCCGTGGTCAATATCGGCGCGCAAATCGGCCGCGCCTGCATCATCAACACCGGCGCCACGGTGGACCATGACTGCCTGTTGGCGGACGGCGTACACGTCAGCCCCGGCGCCAACCTTGCGGGTGGCGTCAGCGTCGGAACCTGCACCTGGATAGGCGCGAATGCCGGCATCCGGCAACAAATTTCCATCGGCGCCCACGCGGTGATTGGCGTGGGCGCCGTCGTCGTCAGCCACCAACCAGACGGAATCACTGCCGTGGGCAACCCGGCCAGAGACTTGAATAGGACTACGCCACCATGCTGAATACGCCCTTCTCCCCGTGGCCTTCATTTACCGAAGAAGAAGCGGAAGCCGTCAAACGTGTGCTGCTTTCCAACAAGGTCAATTACTGGACCGGGCTAGAATGCCGCGAATTCGAAAAAGAATTTGCCGCGTGGTGCCAGACGGAATACGCCATCTCGCTCGCAAACGGAACGGTGGCGCTTGATCTCGCCTTGAAAGCACTGGATATCGGGCCTGGCGACGACGTCATTGTGACGCCGCGAACATTTCTCGCCTCGGCGTCATGCGTCGTCAACGCCGGCGCACGCCCTATTTTTGCAGACGTCGACCTCGACAGCCAAAACATTACCGCGGAAACCATCCGCGAGGTACTGACGCCGAATACGCGGGCGGTCATTTGCGTTCATTTGGCGGGGTGGCCTTGCGAAATGGATCCCATCATGGCGCTCGCGGAAGAAAAAGGGTTCTACGTCATCGAAGACTGCGCGCAGGCCCATGGTGCCAAATACAAAGGCCGCCCGGTGGGCAGCATCGGACACATCGGTGCTTGGTCTTTCTGCCAAGACAAAATCATGACTACTGGCGGGGAAGGCGGCATGGTGACTACGAACGATCGTGCCCTGTGGGCCAAGATGTGGGCTTACAAAGACCATGGAAAATCCTGGGAAGCGGTGTACGAACGCGAACACCCGCCCGGGTTCCGCTGGCTGCACGAAAGCTTTGGCACCAACTGGCGCATGACGGAGATGCAAGCAGCTATCGGCCGCATTCAACTCTGCAGGATGGACGACTGGATCGCACGACGCAGAACGAATGCGCGGCGCATTACCCAAGCCGCACAATTGCACGCTTGCGTACGCGTTCCTGAACCGCCCGCTCACGTCGACCACGCTGCCTACAAGCACTATATGTTTGTTCGCCCCGAGGCACTGCGTGACGGGTGGAGCCGGGACCGAATCATTCAAGAAATCACCGTACGCGGCGTGCCCTGCTACCAAGGCTCGTGTTCCGAAATCTACCTAGAAAAAGCATTTGAAGGGACCGGGTATCGACCATCGGAGCGCTTGCCGAACGCGCGCCAATTGGGAGAAACCAGCCTTATGTTCTTGGTTCATCCCTCGCTCACACCCGCCGAGTTGGACAAGACCTGCGCTGTGGTGTCAGACGTCCTCACCCAGGCCCTTCGATAAAAAGGCTGCCCGTCCTAGATGAAAGTTTTGTATTTTCACCAGCACTTCTCGACCCCCCAAGGCGCAACTGGGATCCGCTCCTACGAAATGGCCCGTCGCCTAATAGAACGTGGCCACGAAGTGTGCATGGTATGCGGAAGTTATAAGGGGGGTACCACGGGGCTTACCGGCCCTTTTGTCCAGGGCAAACGGCGAGGCACGATTCAACCGGGCTTCGAAGTGGTCGAGTTCGACCTCTCGTACGGCAACGCGGACGGTTTTCTCAAGCGAACGCTTACCTTCCTGCGATTCGCGTTGCATAGCATCAAGCTGGCACTCAGCGAAAACTACGACCTAGTCTTTGCCACCACGACCCCCCTCACCGCAGGTATACCAGGAATATTTGCTCGCTGGCTGCGTCGCAAACCCTTCGTCTTTGAGGTGCGAGATCTGTGGCCTGAATTACCCAGAGCCATGGGGGTCATCCGCAATCCATTCATTTTATGGGCAATGTCCATGTTGGAATGGCTAAGTTACAAATCTGCTCACCGTTTAATTGGCCTCTCCCCTGGCATCGTGGATGGAATAGCGCGTAGAGGCATTCCTCGCGCGAAAATCACTCTAATACCGAATGGATGCGATATAGACATATTTCATGGGTCCAGCGCCCCCTGGCGACCCGCTTGCATTCTTAACACTGACCTGCTGGCCTTGTTTGCAGGGACTCATGGCAAAGCAAATGGGTTAAACGCCGTCCTAGATGCCGCAGTAGAACTTCAGAAACGTGGGCGCACAGACATAAAGATACTTCTAGTTGGGCAAGGCGCATTAAAAGATTCCCTAGTGGAAAAAGCGAAAAACATGGATCTTACAAATGTGGTTTTTCATGAACCCATGAGTAAATCTCGCTTAGCTAATCTGATGGCATCAGCCGACGTTGGCCTCCAGATCTTAGCCAACGTCCCGGCTTTTTACTACGGCACCTCACCAAACAAGTTCTTCGACTATCTCGCAGCGGGACTACCAGTATTAAATAACTATCCTGGCTGGTTAGCCGACCTCATTACTGAACATGAATGCGGCTTTGTAGTCTCCCCCGATAATCCTCAAGAATTCGCTGATGCTCTAGAATGGGCAGCTGACAACAGGGATGAGCTATTGCGAAAGGGAAGGCGAGCCCTCGCACTCGCCAAGGCCCAATTTGATCGGAAGAGCTTAAGCAACTTGTTCGTAGACTGGCTTGAAAGTACATGCACACTGCAAAGTAATAACAGCAATAGGGAGCTTACCAAGTGAAAACGCTTTGTGTCTTTGGCACACGCCCGGAAGCCATAAAAATGGCCCCTCTCGTCCAGGCTCTAGCGAAAGACAAACGATTTGAGTCGAAAGTGTGCGTAACAGGTCAGCACAGAGAAATGCTTGATCAGGTGCTTGATCTGTTCGCGATCAAGCCAGATTACGATTTGAACATTATGAAAGCCGGCCAAGATCTTACCGATGTAAGCACAGCCATCTTGCAGGGAATGAGGCATGTCTTGGCAGATTTTAGGCCTGACCTAGTTTTGGTACACGGAGACACCGCTACCACCCTAGCGGTTAGCTTATCGGCATACTACCACCAAATACCTGTGGCTCATGTTGAAGCAGGGCTGCGAACCGGTAACCTATACTCGCCTTGGCCCGAAGAAGGGAACAGGAAGCTTACAGGAGCACTGGCCAAGTATCATTTCGCTCCTACAGAAGCTTCCAAACAAAATTTGCTGCGCGAAGGCGTTGACGAAAAAAGCATATTTATCACTGGCAACACTGTCATTGATGCGCTATTACAAGTCGTTGACCGCCTAAAACAAAGCGAAAAACTACAAAAATCGTTTGACAAACAGTTTGATTTCCTAAACCGCTACTCACGACTCATTCTAGTAACAGGTCACCGTCGCGAGAGCTTTGGGGGAGGATTTGAAAGAATTTGTCAAGCGTTAGCGCAGATCGCAAGAGAGTTCACAGATACGGGAATCGTATATCCCGTTCATTTAAACCCCAACGTGCGCGAACCGGTAAATAGACTACTTTCGTCCATAAGCAACGTTCATCTTATTGAACCATTGGAGTACCTGCCCTTTGTGTACTTAATGCATCGCTCAACCCTCATTCTTACTGACTCCGGGGGCATCCAAGAAGAAGCCCCCTCTCTAGGTAAGCCAGTACTAGTCATGCGAAATACAACAGAACGTCCCGAGGCAGTAAAAGCGGGAACCGTACGGCTCGTTGGTACTTGCACAAAGAATATTGTTCGGCATACGCGGGAGCTTCTCACCGATAAAGAAGCATATGACTGCATGGCCTACGCGCATAATCCCTATGGCGACGGGAAAGCAAGCGAGCGCATCGTCAACGCGCTACTTACACCCTAATTTGATTCCAATTTACGCGACATGGAGCATCCAATGAGCTTTGAAACAATTTCCGTCATCGGGCTTGGATATATTGGGTTACCGACGGCGGCCATCTTCGCTTCTAGGAAAAAAAAAGTAATAGGCGTCGACATAAATCAGACTGCGGTCAATACCATTAATCGCGGTGATATCCACATTGTTGAACCGGAGCTTGACATCGTTGTTCGCGCTGCGGTCAGTGAAGGATACCTCAGAGCCACCACCCAACCTGAACCAGCCGACGCCTTTCTTATCGCTGTACCCACCCCTTTTAAAGGGGACCATGAACCCGACCTGTCATACATTGAGTCAGCGAGCAAGGCAA
This sequence comes from uncultured Pigmentiphaga sp., assembly GCF_937950555.1. Lineage (NCBI taxonomy): Bacteria > Pseudomonadati > Pseudomonadota > Betaproteobacteria > Burkholderiales > Alcaligenaceae > Pigmentiphaga > uncultured Pigmentiphaga sp. The sequence continues at coordinate 27,723 of NZ_CALFCW010000045.1, forward strand.
TAGCTCCGGTGTTGAAGAAAGGGGACCTAGTAATTCTGGAATCGACATCCCCAGTTGGTGCTACAGAACGAATGGCACAATGGCTTGCAGAAGCCAGGCCGGATCTCAGCTTCCCCCAGAC